>JBCCZF010000476.1:0-3174 GCA_039188035.1 Bacteroidota bacterium
CCTAGGTAATAATTCGTGTTTTTTACGCTCCGGGTTAAGATATCATCTAAATTGTGGGATAAGCGGTTAAAAATCCATTTGTAAAATGTTCAAAAATGGGATTTTGGCCCTAACTAGTGGGCCCCGCTAGGAACCACCCTATCTTTTCGGGGTCGTACAAGGGATTAAGTTCGTTTAGGGTGTTCCAATTTGCCTTTTCCTTGAGGTAGGGAAAGGAACGGCAAGTCACCGCTTCCATCCCAAAAGAAGTTGCGGGGCTGCCTTATCCCGGGTATAACAAAGCCCTATGATATCATGTGTTATAATAATGTTAGCAAACACATTAAAACCTGGTGAATGCGCTATATTTGTGGACTATTTGGGATTGTTCCAAAAAAGAAATCAACATTATGATACAGGTTTCCGAAACAGCAAAAAAAAAGGTCATAGGACTCATGGAGGAAGAAGGTTTTAACGCTTCAACGGACTATGTGCGCGTTGGGGTGAAGAGCGGTGGTTGCAGCGGTCTTTCCTATGAATTGAATTTTGATGATACCGTGTCCGAATCCGATAAGTTGTTTGAGCACAATGAGGTTCGTATTATCGTGGATAAAAAGAGTTTTCTATATCTGGTAGGGACTACCCTGGAGTATTCCGGGGGCTTAAATGGCAAGGGTTTTGTCTTTAACAACCCCAATGCCCAGCGTACCTGTGGATGTGGGGAGAGTTTTTCATTATAAATGCAACAATGTGTAAATGGAATAATGTAACAATGGCGAGCAGCAGCAGGGGTAATACCATTGTAAAATCGGGACAATAAAAAAATTGAGACATTAAAAATGGCATATACGGAAGAAGAATTAAAAAAGGAACTGGAGACCAAGGAATATGAGTATGGTTTCTACACGGATATTGAATCCGATACCTTTCCCAAGGGGCTAAACGAGGAGATAGTCCGTGCCATCTCCCAAAAGAAGGAAGAGCCCAAATGGATGACCGAGTGGCGTCTGGAATCTTTTCGGCTTTGGAAGGAAATGGAAGAGCCGGAATGGGCCAATGTCACTTATGAGAAGCCTAGTTTTCAGGACATTTCCTATTACTCCGCGCCCAATAAAAAACCCAAGTACAACAGTTTGGACGAGGTGGATCCAGAACTCTTGGAAACCTTTAAGAAGCTGGGAATTTCCGTGGATGAGCAGAAAAAACTGGCAGGAGTGGCGGTAGATATTGTAATGGACTCGGTTTCCGTGGCGACTACCTTTAAAAAGACCTTGGCCGAAAAGGGGATAATTTTTTGTTCCATATCCGAGGCCATTCAGGAGCACCCGGAACTTGTAAAAAAATACATTGGCACCGTTGTGCCCCAAAAGGATAATTTTTATGCGGCCCTGAATTCGGCGGTATTCTCGGACGGCAGTTTCTGCTACATTCCCAAAGGAGTGCGTTGTCCCATGGAACTTTCCACCTATTTTAGGATCAATCAGGCCGGGACGGGCCAGTTTGAGCGTACCTTGGTCATTGCCGATGAGGGAAGTTATGTGAGTTATTTGGAAGGCTGTACCGCCCCGTCGCGGGACGAGAACCAGTTACATGCCGCCGTAGTGGAGCTCATCGCCCTGGACAATGCGGAAATTAAGTATTCCACGGTACAAAATTGGTTCCCTGGGGACAAGGAGGGCAACGGAGGTGTCTTTAACTTTGTGACCAAACGAGGTATGTGCGAAAAAAACGCCAAAATCTCTTGGACGCAGGTAGAGACCGGTTCCGCGGTGACCTGGAAGTATCCTTCCTGTGTACTCAAAGGCGATAACTCCATTGGGGAATTTTATTCCATTGCCGTAACCAACAACTTTCAACAGGCGGATACAGGAACAAAAATGATTCATTTGGGGAAGAATACCCGTAGCACTATTATTTCCAAGGGAATCTCCGCCGGAAGGTCACAGAATAGCTATCGAGGCCTGGTACATGTAAACAGCAGGGCCGAGAACGCGCGGAATTTTTCCCAATGCGATTCCCTATTGATGGGCAACGAATGTGGAGCCCATACCTTCCCTTATATCGAGGCCAAGAACAAGAGTGCCCAAATAGAACATGAAGCCACTACGAGCAAGATTGGGGAAGATCAAATTTTTTATTGCAATCAACGTGGCATTGATACGGAAAAGGCCATAGCGCTTATTGTAAATGGCTTTAGCAAGGAGGTACTGAACAAATTGCCCATGGAATTCGCTGTGGAGGCGCAAAAATTATTGGAAATCAGTTTGGAGGGATCCGTGGGCTAGGCATACCGACCTGTTTCCTAGAAGATTATTAATACTTGGATTATAAATAGAACTACTATGTTAATTGTGGATAACCTGCATGCGGGTGTGGAAGGCAACGAAATTTTAAAGGGTATAAACCTCCAGGTAAATGCCGGGGAGGTACATGCCATAATGGGGCCCAACGGTTCCGGAAAAAGTACCTTGGCCTCGGTAATTGCCGGTAAGGAGGAGTTTGAGGTTACCGAGGGCTCCGTACTATTGGACGGGGAGGATTTGGAAGATGCCGCTCCCGAGGAACGGGCCCATAAAGGGGTTTTCCTCTCGTTCCAGTATCCCGTTGAAATTCCCGGGGTAACCGTGACCAACTTTATGAAGACCGCCATTAACGAATCCCGTAAGGCAAGGGGACAAGAGGACATGCCGGCCAACGAGATGTTGAAACGCATCCGGGAGAAGGCGGAGTTATTGGAGATCGATCGCAAGTTTCTTTCACGTTCCCTGAACGAAGGCTTTTCCGGAGGGGAGAAAAAGCGGAACGAAATCTTTCAAATGGCCATGTTGGAACCCAAATTGGCCATACTGGACGAAACCGATTCCGGATTGGACATTGATGCCTTGCGCATCGTGGCCAATGGGGTGAACAAACTTAGGGGCAAGGATAACGCCATCATCGTTATTACCCACTATCAACGCTTGTTGGATTATATTGTCCCGGATTTTGTACATGTACTGCATGAGGGCAAGATCGTAAAGTCCGGAAGCAAGGAACTGGCCCTGGAACTGGAAGAAAAGGGATACGACTGGATAAAACAGGAAACCACGGTTTAGTTTCAAGTTTGTGGTTTCAGGTTTCGAGTCATGGCGACTATTAAGAGCTTTGAAGACTTAGAAATCTGGAAGGAAACCAGAAATATCAAACCCCTGCTCC
>JBCCZF010000477.1:0-3173 GCA_039188035.1 Bacteroidota bacterium
AAGCCAGGGTAAAAATACAGATTTGACCATAATCAATTCGCTTTAAGCGAAAAAATACGGATGTGAAATGAGTCAATCCCTATTCCTGCAAACCAAGTACTGAACCCGGCACATTGGCTAATAGCTTTTAGGGCGATAGTCCAATATCTTTGAAGGTTTACTAAACCTATTTCGGCTCATCCCAAGGGTTATGAACATCGGTCTACCTTGATATGGATAACAAGCCTTTGCTTATACATAGACCGTAACTTCCCCATGAAATCTTGGGCATTGCACAGAAATCCCATACTTTAGAGGTTGTTTTGTATGCATACCAACGCCTAAATTGATTAGAAAAACCGAACGATGAAGAACGATTCACGACCTAAAGTAGTTGAACCCAAATTACTAATTCCCTTTATTGCGGTAACCTCGCTTTTTTTTCTGTGGGGCTTCCCAAATGACCTTACCAATCCCATGGTGGAGGTCTTTAAAAATGTCCTGGACATTTCCAATGTAAAGGCCTCCTATGTACAATTGGCCTTTTATGGGGGCTATGGTACCATGGCCATCCCCGCCGCTTTGTATATTAGAAAATACAGTTATAAATCGGGTATTGTGCTAGGGCTCTTCCTATTTGCCTTGGGCACCCTAATGATGTATCCCTCGGCCCAATGGGTAAATTATGATTTGTTCCTGATCTCTTTATACATTCTTACTTTTGGTCTTGCCTTTTTGGAGACCACGGCCAACCCCATGGTACTGGAATTGGGCGATTCCCGAACCGCCACACAACGACTTAACCTGGCCCAGGCCTTTAATCCCATGGGAGCCCTGGCCGGACAACTGGTAGCCCGCCTCTTTGTAGTGGATCGTCTGGAAACGGAAATCGGGGCCGATTCCAGTGCCGCGGCCGCCAGTCTTAGCCCGGAACAAAAGCAGCAGATCATTGAGCACGATATGGGTATTATTAGTACCCCCTATATCTTCTTGGGATTTGTGGTCCTGGCCATTATGATCGCTTTTATCTTTATGAAGATCGATGATCAAAAGGTCAAGGAAAAATCCTTGAACCTCAAGGAAACCTTTAAAAAACTCCTTGCCAACAAAAACTATTACGAAGGGGTGTTGGCCCAATTCTTTTATGTGGCCTGCCAGATTATGGTCTGGACCTTTATTTACCAGTATGTGACCAACCTGAATGCAAGCCGGCCCGCAGATGACCAGCTTAATGCAGTGGTTTATGTGGCGGCTTCCACAATCCTCTTCCTAATCGCTCGTTGGATCTGTACCTTCCTTTTCCGTTATGTGAGCTCTGCCCTGCTCATGTTCCTTTTCGCGTTATTGGGGATTGCCTTTTTTACAGGGGCCATTTTGATCGACGGTATGCTTGGACTGTATTGTTTGGTAGGCGTTTCCTTTGCCATGTCCCTAATGTTCCCCACCATTTACGGAATTGCCTTAAAGGGCATGGGCGATGAGGCCAAATTGGGATCGGCCGGACTGATCTTGGCCATTGTGGGAGGAGCCTTAATGCCTCCGATACAGGGCGGCATCATTGATTGGGGGGGTACGGGACTTAGCGATATTGCGATATTGGGCTTTATTCCCGAGGTGAACTTCTCCTTTATCCTGCCCATGGCCTGTCTATGCATGGTGGGGATTTATGCCTATAGGTCTATGAACCGATCTAAAGTCCAGGAAATCCAAACGCAGTCCAGCTAACCGCAAAGTGTATATAAAGGGGCAAGCCGCCTCAGATGTGGATTGGGAGATATATCCGTCCTGTACTAAAACGTTTTTGTGTTTATTTCCATGACATTCTAAAAAAACACCCATGAATACTAGTATCCACCAAATTATGGCGTTGACCCTAATCGGATTTGGAATTGCGTCCTGTACTACCCAAAGCACTGAACTGGGGCAGGTGGCCCTAATTCCCAAACCTTTGGCACAAGTAAAAAAGGAAGGCCATTTTATCCTGGATCATGACACGCGTATTGCGGTGGAAAATGAGCAACAAGCAAAAATTGCCCGATCGTTTTCCCAAGGATTCGAAGCCGTATGCGGTTGGATTCCAGCGGTACAGCTAGGCGGCATAGGTGATATTACCTTAATCACGGACGGAACATTGGAAGAGGAGGCCTATACCTTGGAGGTAAGCCCGGCCGCCATCATGATAAAAGCAAGTTCCGGAGCGGGGTTCTTTTATGCCTTACAGTCCGTAAAACAGCTACTACCTCCGGTCTTTTCTAGTGGTGTACTTCAGGAAAATGTTGCATGGGGTATCCCTGCAGTTGCCATCAAGGACAAGCCCGCATTTGGCTGGAGAGGCTATATGTTGGATGTATCCCGTCATTTCTTTGATACCGAACAGGTAAAGGAGGTCCTCGATTTTATGGCGGAGTCCAAGCTTAACCGTTTTCATTGGCATTTGGCGGATGATCAGGGATGGCGACTGGAAATTAAAAGCTATCCCAAATTGACCGAAGTTGGTGCTTGGCGCGTAGATCATAACACCACGGACGAAACCATCTCCAATTGGTGGGGCCGGCCCAAACAAAAACCTGGGGAAAAAGCTACCTATGGCGGGTATTACACCCAGGAGCAGGTAAAGGAAATCATTGCCTATGCCAAGGAACGGTTCATTGAGGTTATCCCCGAGATCGATATGCCGGGACATGCCCAAGCCACCATTGCCGCCTACCCGGAGATAGGCTGCGTAAATGCCGCGCCCCACGTAGCCACTGGTGGAGTGGCCAAGAACAACACCTATAATCCCGGTAAGGAGGAGACCTTTGCATTTGCCGAAAAAATGCTGAACGAGGTCATGGACCTCTTCCCCTACAAATATGTACATATCGGTGGGGACGAGTGTAATAAGGGTCAATGGAAAATTGATCCCCATGCCCAGCGCAGGATCAAGGAAGAGGGACTAAAGGACGAATACGAGCTCCAGAGCTATTTTATTAAACGTATCGAAAAGATAATCAATGCCAGGAACCGTGTCATGATCGGCTGGGACGAAATACTGGAAGGGGGCCTGGCCCCAAATGCTGAATGCCGTTTATCCGTCGCAGCCTGCGGACATCTCTGCAGAAGAGAGCGTGCCTGATCATCCCCGCGTTATGGGGCATGGGATTCGGCGCGGACAGGCCATCACGTTTTGCGATTGCTGCTTGCCGATTCCCGGA
>JBCCZF010000478.1:0-3169 GCA_039188035.1 Bacteroidota bacterium
CATTGATGGTCTTTTGGACAACACGGGCTATGTTACCTGGCAACGGATAGGTTCCGGTCTTTTTCAGCCCTTGGGGATCAAGGTAGTAAAAGATAGGGTGTATGTTATCTGCCGAGATCAATTGGTGTTGCTACATGATTTTAACGGGGACAATGAGACGGACTTTTATGAAAGTTTTAATCATGACCATCAGGTTACCGATCATTTCCATGAATTTGCCATGGGCCTTCAAACCGATGGCCAGGGCAATTTCTACTATGCCAAAAGTGGCAGGCATGCCCGGGAAGCCCTAGTTCCCCAACACGGGACCCTCCTTAAGGTGAGCAAGGATGGCTCCCAAACGGAGATTATAGCCAAAGGTTTTAGGGCGGCCAATGGTGTCTGTATCAACCCGGACGGCAGTTTTTTGGTTACCGACCAACAAGGTTTTTGGAATCCCATGAACCGCATTAATTGGGTGGACGGAAACAGTGGTTTTTATGGCAATATGTGGGGTTATGCCCCACCTAAGGATACCACCCGAACGGCAATGGAAAAACCCTTGTTATGGGTAGATATGGAGTTTGATCGTTCTCCTTCCGAACTGATCTGGGTAGATAGTGAAAAGTGGGGTCCCTTAAACGGGAGTCTTCTCAGTTTTTCCTATGGCTACGGTAAGATTCAACTCGTGTTGCATGAAAAGGTGGGGCACCAAAGGCAAGGCGGCGTCATTGATTTGCCAGGGATACACTTTTTGACCGGGGTAATGCGCGGAAGATTCAATCCCGGGGATGGAGAATTGTACGCCTGTGGTATGTCTGCATGGGGAACCAACCAAATGTTGTTGGCCGGAGGACTCTACCGGATACGATATACCGGTAAACCGTTGACGGTTCCTTTAGCCTTCAAGGTGGGAAAATCTTGGATACAACTTACCTTCGACCAGGTCTTGGATCAGACCAAGGCAAGGGATTTGGAACGTTACCGTGTAAAAACGTGGAATCTGGTTCGTAGTAGCAAGTATGGTTCTGATCGTTATGACCAACAATCCTTGGATGTTTCCTGGGTGGAAATAGGGCGTGATGGACAAAGCGTAAGACTTCATATTACTGCTTTGGCACCCGTAGACGTGATGACCGTAGCATATGACCTAACCTCCAAATCAGGAACGCCCCTGCAGGGAACCGTACAAAATACCATTCATGCCCTAGGTACCGATTGATTGGCGCATTTGAGCAATTTATTTCAAGTCCGTTACCTGCAATTGCTTATTTGTCCAAAATTCATTCGGTTTAAAGCCGTAGGCCGAGGGATTATAGTCTCCGACAAGATCCACGTTGGATTTTTCGGGGATGGGCATGCCCATAACCCAAAAGGCCCCATTGATCAGAAGACGACGGACGCCTTCATTTAATAGGTCGCTGGAAGACCCAATGGTAGAGGTGAAGGCCTTACCTTTTTTCCCGCCGGGCAGTTGATAACTTTTGGTCCATGCTATGGGCATCAAGGTATCGTTTACACGTTGTCCCTTATTGTTGACTTCGGCCACTTCGGCATCTGTAGATTTCATGCCATAGAAAATGTCATCTTCCATAAAATCCCCTTCACGATTGATAACTTGGCCCAGGACTACGGCTTTCGAATCCCCGGGCAAGGGAAGGCGTACCCCATATACATCCGTAGACCCCCATATTTCTCCATTTCCAATTCCCTGGGTTATGGCCGATTTGTCTCCCGGTAGTATCCCACGGGTACTTTGGTGTTTGTGATGACCGTGGTGCGTATGCCATTTCTCACCCAGGACCAGACGGCCAAACCCGTCCTTCCATTCGGTTATATCCCCCTTGTAACCATTGCCGTAGTGGCCGTAATCTGTCAATGAATCCTTGCCGAAGTTAAAGGCATGGGTGGCCGTACGGATTCCGACAACCGGTTTTCCTTGTTTCAGATAATCGTCAATATAATGCATTTCCGAATTGGGAAGGGCCCTGAAACGCGTGAACAGAACCATCAAATCTGCTTTTTCAAGTGATTCCAAATTAGGGATATGCGTCTTAAAGTTGGGATTTATGATTCCCGGTTTTTCAGGATCTTGTGCATAAAGCACCGTACATTGGAATCCGTAATGTGAGGAAAGTATCTTGGCCAATTGGGTCAATGCCTCCTCGGAGCGGTATTCTTCATCCCCGGAGATTAAGACGACCTTCTTGCCTTGGGCGTTGTCGCCCTTAAAAGTTAGCCATTCCGTTGTTGCCGGCTCGGTCTCCATGGGTTGCCCCGTCTCTTTCTTTTCTGCCTTTTGTCCACAGGCCATTAGAAGACCCAGAACTACCACACTCATTATTTTTCTCATATATCCTTTCTTTGTTGGTCTATTTTGTATTTCCATTTCCACGTCTCGTATTTTTTAATACGCCTAAAAGCAGGTTTCCTTCACTGACTATAGCTTCTTACAGGTCTTCTACTTTCCGATTCCTTCCTTGATAAATGCCAAGCCTTTTTCATAGACTTCCTTAGCTGGGGAATAATCCCTCCATACATTGATGGCATTGGCAAATTCCGGGATAATAGTACTAAAAGCCTCAATGGTGACCCATCCGTCATACCCAATTTTCTTTAACCCGGTAAAAAAATCGGACCATTGTACCTGTCCACTTCCGGGAGTGCCCCGGTCATTTTCGCTAATATGTACATGTTTTAGATAGGGGGCAATGGTCTTTAGGGCCCCGGACTGACTTTTTTCCTCGATGTTGCTATGGTGGGTATCGTACATGGCTCCTAAATAGGGATGGTCCACAGCTTCCACCAAGGTGCGCAGATCGGCCATAGTGTTGTACAAATAGCACTCAAAACGATTTAGGGCCTCGGGAGCCAGCATAACATTGGCTTCGGAGGCATATTCGGCGGCTTTTCGTAGCATTTCCGCACTCCACTGCCGTTCGGATTTTGTGGGCGGTTGCCGGGTAAAATAGGCAAAACTGGAATGGATAGGGCCGCAAATATTCTCGGAACCCAAAGCTTCGGCATTGTCTATGGCCCATTTTAACCGATCCAGTCCGGCCTGGCGTACCTTGGCATCAGGGCTCGCCAGGTTTTCCTCGGGGCTCAGTCCCGTAACCGTGGTAACCCCCAGTCCCAGATCCGCAAAATGGCTGCCCAATTTCCCATAATGGGCCCTGTCCCCTTCGCC
>JBCCZF010000479.1:0-3166 GCA_039188035.1 Bacteroidota bacterium
AAGGCCTTCATTTTGTCATCCCCGGAATATAAGGTGAGCCTGTAGTTCATATAATCCATCAAATAATCTTTGGCTTGCCCAAAGCCATGAAAAATAGGAGGTTGGTATAGTTGTTTCGTTTTGCCAAAAAGAACATCCAACATGGGGATAAGTGCAGCAAAGCTTAATGAGCTAAATAAGGCATAAAGAATATTAAAGAAGATGTTTAAGTATCCAAACTTTTTGTAGGGCCCTGCAAAACGGAGTATTTTTCTAAAATACTCCATTAACCTAAGTTCAATTCACCCTTAATCCGGTTGATTTTAGCGTCAAGTTCCTGGTTTACCTGATTAAAATCCGAGGCTTTCTCCAGCGCCGCGTTGGTGCTAATATAAAACTTCACTTTGGGTTCGGTGCCACTTGGCCTTGCCGCTACCCGTGTCCCGTCTTCCGTCTCGTAGATGAGAACGTTGCTTTTGGGAAGGTGTATGGTGCGCTCTTCGCCGGTAAGCACATTTTTGGCCACAGAGGTGTTGTAGTCCTCGATCCATTGTACTTGGGAGCCTGCTACACTTTCCACAGGATTTTCCTTGAAGTCGATTAACATTTGTTTAATTTCCTCCGCCCCGCTTATCCCTTTCCGGGTGAGTGAGATCAGGTGTTCCCTGTACAAGCCAAAGTTCACATAACAGTCGATCAGGTCTTTATAGAAGGAACTGCCGTTGGCCTTGGCCTGGGCACCAATTTCACAGGCGAGTAGGGTGGCCGTCACGGCATCCTTGTCGCGTACAAAGTCACCTACCATATAGCCGAAACTTTCTTCCCCGCCACCTAGGAACTTGGACTTCGGAAAGTCCTTGATCATTTTGCCGATCCACTTAAACCCGGTGAGTGCCGTTTTAAACTCCACACCATAGGTCTTTGCCATTACTTCCAACATGGGTGTTGATACAATGGTAGTGGCCACAAATTCATTGCCCTGGAAGCCCTTTTCCTTTTGTCTCTCCAAAAGAAAGCGCGTCATTAAGATCATGGCCTGGTTGCCGTTTACGATTTGCATTTTTCCTTCCAGGTTGCGTACCGCTATCCCTAGGCGATCGCTGTCCGGATCGGTGCCTATGACCATATCCGCCCCAATTTCCTCCGCCTTTTTAATGGCTATGGAAAGGGCCTCCGGCTCTTCCGGATTGGGCGATTGTACCGTTGGGAAATCCCCATTCGGTTGGGCCTGCTCCTCAATCACCGTTACGTTTTTATATCCTGCGCGCTTAAGCACTTCGGGAATGGCCGTAATGGAGGTGCCGTGCAAAGAGGTAAAAACGACCTTAAAATCGTCCTTGCCCTTGGCATCAAAACTGCCATGGGCCACCGAAGCTTGAAAAAAGGCCTCGTCTACCTCGGTATCGATCAATTGGATCAGGCTCTTGTCCGCCTTAAAATTAATATCTTCAAAGGACAACGCATCAATTTCTGCAATAATCTCCCCATCCTGGGGAGGAACAATCTGTCCGCCATCCGTCCAATACACCTTATAGCCATTATATTCCGGTGGATTGTGGGAGGCGGTCAATACTATTCCCGCATGGCATTGCAGATGCCGGACGGCAAAGGACAATTCCGGAGTGGTGCGCAAGGCCGAGAATAAATATACGTGAATGCCATTGGCGGAAAGGACCTCGGCCACGGTACGGGCCAACGTATCGCTGTTATGCCTGCAATCATAGGCAATAACCACTTTAACGGAGGTGTCCGGATATGCTTTGGTCAAATAATTGGAAAGCCCCTGGGTACTTTTTCCCAAGGTGTATTTGTTTATGCGGTTGGTGCCCACGCCCATAACGCCGCGCATGCCACCCGTACCAAACGCCATGTGCTTGTAAAAACGATCTTTAAGCTCTTCCGTATCATTTTCCATTAAATCCTGGATTTCGGCCCGTACTTCCGGATCGAAAAAGTCGGTTAACCAGCTTTTGGCGGATTCTTCTATGCTGTCCATTCGTATTTTTTGGTTATTAGATTGTTGTAAGGAATCACAAAGCAATTGGGTTCATGAAGGGTTGGTCTTATCACGGCTTCGAGCATTGGATACCCAATGACCACTCATCATTTACCACGGGCAAAATTAAGAAGAATATTGCTCTTTGGGCTGATGAATGTTCAATTCCTCGGAAATGATATAGCGCTCCTCGTTTTTACGGGAGCGTACCATAATTTCCCCAAGGAACCCGGCCAAGAACAATTGGGTTCCCAAGACCATTGCGGTAAGGGCGATAAAGAATTGGGGACGGTCCGTGATCAAACGCCCTGTGGGATTTAGGAATAACTTATCAATACCCAGATAAAGGGCGAATCCAAGGCCCACTACAAACATAAGTACCCCCAAGGCCCCAAAAAGATGCATGGGCCTTTTTCCAAACTTGGAAACAAACCAAATGGTAATCAAATCCAAAAAACCGTTGATAAAACGATCTATCCCAAACTTGGTATGCCCGTATTTCCTAGCCTGATGTTGCACCACTTTTTCCGCAATCTTGGAATAGCCGGCATTTTTGGCCAATACCGGGATGTACCGATGCATTTCTCCCCGGACCTCTATATTTTTTACTACATCCTTGCTATAGGCCTTTAAACCACAGTTAAAATCGTGAAGGCGCACCCCTGAGGTTTTTCGGGCGGCCCAATTAAACAATTTGGAAGGCAGGTTTTTGGAGAGTACCGCATCATATCGTTTTTTCTTCCACCCGGAAACCAGATCCTGGCCTTCTTCCGTAATCATGTGATAAAGGTGGGGGATTTCCTCCGGATTGTCCTGTAGATCGGCGTCCATGGTAATCACCACTTGGCCCTGGGCCGTTTTGAAACCGGCATGTAAGGCCTGCGACTTACCAAAGTTCCTTTGAAAACGAATTCCCCTTACCGAAGGGTTTTGAAGGGACAATTGGGAAATCACATCCCAGGAGCCATCCGTACTGCCATCATCTATAAAAAGGATTTCATAGGAATACCCGTGGGCCTCCATCACCCTCATGACCCAGTCATGAAGTTCCCTAAGGGATTCTTCCTCGTTTAGAAGGGGAATTACAATGGACAGATTCATATTAAATAATTCCTAAGTGGCTGTCCAAAAATACGATTTTGCAACTAAGAGACTGTTTTAAAATAGATCAATTATTTTTTTATGCCCCTT
>JBCCZF010000480.1:0-3164 GCA_039188035.1 Bacteroidota bacterium
ATTCCGGAGCCGAGTATGGTTTTGGGGGGCAAGGTGGTTTTTCAGATTTCTTCGAAGCCTTTTTTGGAGGGGGAACCCAGCATAGGGACCACGGCAGTACCAGAGGCCAGGATCTTTCCGGGCAGGTGCACATAGACTTGGTGGAGGCGTATCACGGCACGGAAAGGGTATTGGATGCCAATGGGCAAAGAATAAAACTTAAAATAAAGCCCGGGGCCTATTCCGGACTGGAGCTTCGAGCGAGGGGCAAAGGGCAACAAGGGGGAAATGGCCAGGCCGGAGATCTTTATATTAAGGTTAACGTACGTGAAAATGCCCGATACGGAAGGGAGGGGGATAATTTACATATGCAGGTTCCCGTGGATGTTTTTAAAGCCCTGTTAGGAGGAAAACACGAGGTTATGACCCTTTCCGGCAAGGTGAGTATAGCCCTAAAGGAAGGTACCCAGAACGGAAAGACCTTCCGTTTGCGGGGCAAGGGAATGCCCAAACACGGGAAGCCGGGCGAATTTGGCGATCTTTTTGTGACCCTTAAGGTAACCTTGCCCAAAAAACTCACGGCAAGGCAAAGGGAATTGTTGAATGAAGTACGGAGTATCGCCGACTAAAAACCAAGATAAGGAGATGAAAGGAAATTTTAAGACGTTGATTAATTCGGATGCCCCGGTTTTGGTAGATTTTTATACAGCCTGGTGCGGACCGTGTAAAATGCAGGCCCAAATTCTTAAGGAAGTGGCCCAGGCCATAGGGGACAAGGCCAAGATCATTAAGATCGATGTTGATCAAAACCAAGAATTGGCCAACCGCCTTCAAGTAAGGGGCGTTCCCACCCTGATTCTGTTCAAAAAGGGCGAAGTCCTTTGGAGAAATTCGGGGGTCACCGAAAAGCGGGAGTTGGTAGCGCTTCTTAGGGAGAACAGCTAGCGAGGGTTCATTTTGGGGCTTTCGTTTCAAATTAACCTAATTTTGTATCGGTAATTTCCTTGGGCATGTCGTTTTTAGGGCACAAATCGGTGGGATTGGTACTCTCTGGAGGAGGGGTGCGCGGCATGGCCCATATTGGTCTTATCCGCGCCATGGAAAAGGTGGGCCTTTCCGCCCAAATGGTTTCTGGAAGCAGCGTTGGGGCCTTGGTCGGGGCCCTCTATGCCAATGGAAATTCGGTAGAGGACATGCTTTCCTTTTTTAAGGAGACACCACTCTTTAAGTACAATTTCTTTACCATTGCCAAACCCGGGTTTATCGATACCGATCGTTACGTGGATATTTTTAAGGGCTATTTCCCCCAAGATCGGTTTGAGGCCTTGGAAAGGGAGCTTCATGTGGTCACCACAAATTTGCAACGGGGCCAACAGGAATTCTTTTGTAAAGGCCCTTTGATCCGTGTGCTTTTGGCCTCCGCCGCCCTACCTCCGGTTTTTAGTCCGGTTGAACTTAAGGGGGAACTCTATGCAGACGGGGGCATCATGAACAACTTTCCAACGGAGCCCGTGCATACCAAAGTAGACTATGTGTTGGGAAGCAACGTATCCGTCGTGTCCCCCTTGCAAAAACGAAACCTTCGCAATTCGTTACAGCTTACGGGTAGGGTCACGGGCCTGATGATCTATGCCATCAACCGCCAAAAATTGGAAACTTGCAATCTATTATTGGAATATAGGGCCTTGGAAAAAATTGGGGTCTTGGATCGGGCCGGGATTGAAAAGGCCTATACTATCGGCTACGAGGGGGCCATACGGGCCTTGGAGCAAGCGTTGGAGCAATCCAAATAGGCCCATGTAGGACTGTGGGATCTTCGTGAAAGGGAACAAGAAAGCCTTTGACAAATTCAAAAACGGGATGTTGGATACCTTGGATTGTAGTAATGTTAGTTCGCAGGGCGATAGAACCGCACATCAAACCCGGATTATGTACCAGGGTTTTGCCTAAAGGTTAAAAATCTATGACATGCTAAGGGCCAGAAATGGACTTTTTATGGCATAACCCTGCCTAAACATCGTCAAAATCCACTTTCAGGGTAGGGGTCAAGGGGTAGGCCTGGCAAGTAAGTATAAACCCTTCCTCAACTTCACCATCGGTCAAGATCTGGTTCTTTACCATTTTGGCCTTGCCTTCGGTGACCCTTGCGATGCAACTACTACATACGCCGCCCTGGCAAGAGTAGGGCGCATCAATGTTTTCATTGAGTACCGCGTCCAATATTAGGGTCTCCCTATCCATGCCGAAGGTAAATTCCTCATCGTCCAAAATCACGGACAGTTGGGTCTTTCCATCGCCAACTGTACTAGTACTTTCTTTTGAAAGATCGTCTTCTTCCTTGGTTTTGGGGGTGGAAAACAACTCAAAATGGATATCATCCGGGGCAACTCCATTATCCTTTAAGGTGTCGCCTATGGTATGGATCATGGCCTCAGGCCCGCAGAGATAATAGGCATCAAATGCGGTATCCTTATGTTTGTTTTTAAGGACAAAGTTCACCGTTGAGCGCTCTATACGTCCAAAAATAGTATCCGTCCCACGGGCACGGCTATTGACAAAATGAATAAAAAACCTATCGGTATTATCTTCTTGTAGCCGTACCAGTTCCCCGTAGAACATGGTCTCTTCTTGGGATTGGTTCCCATAGACCAACACAAAGCTGCTTTTGGGATGACCCTCGAGCACGGCCTGGATAATACTCATAATGGGGGTGATCCCACTTCCGGCGGCAAAAGCTGCCATGTTTACGGGGTTTTCCGCAGGGGTATAGGTAAAACGGCCCTCCGGGGGCATAATTTCCAAAATATCGCCCTCGGCCAGTTGGTCATTGGCATAGGAGGAAAATCGCCCGTCCTTCACTTTTTTAATGCCGATGGTAAAGGTGTTCGTTTTGGGGACCGAACTTATGGAATAGGCCCTTCGCAACTCTTGGCCCCCTATTTCTTTCTTAATGGTGATGTATTGGCCCGGAATAAACTCGAAGGTTTCCAGCAGTTCCTTGGGTACGGCAAAGGTGACGGCCACAGAGTTGGGGGTAAGGGAGCGGATTTTTTCTACCACAAGGGGATAAAAGCTGGGCATGGGACTATTTTAGTAATAATAAGCCATAAAATTAGGCATTGACCGGGCCATTTAAAACGGAAACCCAAAAAAAACACACCTAATATGCTTATGCATAGGAAAAT
>JBCCZF010000481.1:0-3149 GCA_039188035.1 Bacteroidota bacterium
AAATATCGATCCCAAATAAGGTCACCGAACTATTGAGCACACTGTTAAAGGAACTCAATATGGCACCAAAGAGCACCGCGGCAAAAAAACCCAATAAGGGTTTGGGCATTACCTCCCGAACCAATTCCGGATAGGCCAGGTCACTGGAGGCCAGTCCACCCTCAAAATAATAATAGGCGATCATTCCAGGAAGCACCAAAATAAGCGGGCCAAGAATCTTTAAAAAAGAAGCCAGGAGAAGTCCTTTTTGTCCCTCCGCAAGGTTTTTGGCCCCCAGGGCCCGTTGAATGATCTGCTGGTTGGTGCCCCAGTAGAACAGTTGTACCAACATCATTCCCGTAAAAATGGTGGCAAAGGGAACTTCCTGCCCTTTTTCCCCGGTCGAATCAAAACGCTCCGGGTGCGCACTTACCAAATTGTCCAGCCCTTGCCAAATACTGTCGTCCCCTATGGCCATTAATCCAAAAACCGGAAGTAAAATACCCCCTATCATCAACCCGATGGCATTGATGCTATCCGAAACGGCCACGGCCTTTAATCCCCCAAAGACGGCGTAGATAGATCCTATGACCCCAATGCCCCAAATGCATACGATCAAAGCGGTCCTATCCGATACGTCCAATAGTTCCGGTACATTGAACATTCCACGTATGGCCACGGAACCGGAATACAGGATTACCGGAAGCAAGACCACGACATAACCCGTTAGGAACAGGCCGGAGGTTATGGTTTTTGTGGCTACATCAAACCTGTTGGCCAAAAACTGGGGGATGGTAGTAAGCCCACTTTTAAGATATCGGGGCAATAAAAAAATGGCGGTAACCACCATGGCCATGGCGGCCAAAGTTTCCCAGGCCATCACGGAAAGACCATCCTTATAGGCACTCCCGTTTAACCCAACAATTTGTTCCGTGGAAAGATTGGTAAGCAGAAGGGATCCGGCAATAACCCCGGCCGTAAGACTTCTTCCTCCCAAGAAATAGCCGTCGGAAGTATCCTCTTTGGTTTTTCGTGTTGCAACATACGCGATTACCGCCACCATAAGCGTAAAACCGACGAAGGATACAATTCCCAACATATTTTATACAAAATTGATTATGCGCCTAATATATTGATTATTTGATAAGATTTGGAAAGGATTTTTGTCAAATCGTGTAGCGGCCCATTTTGCCCATATACAACGGATTCCTTGATTTTGGGTCGGGGGACATATCCATTTCTTTGCATAGCCCTTGAAAAAGGGTGAAAATAGCCGTAAACTTGTACTTTCAAAACAGGGACTCATCACCTTAAATAGCATATCCCGGCAAACCTGGTCTACCAAACGGTTTACCTTAAGGTAACCAAACAAATTGAGACTGGGTTTGGGTTGTATTTTATGGTAAAGGGCGCCCCAAAAGAGAAATCCCAAACAGTGTAACAGCATGAGAAATATATGGGTTTTATTCGTTGTCTTAGGTGTCGTTTTCTCCTGCGGTCCAGGAGTGAAGGAAGGAATAATTACGGTAGGTCCAGAGGATTTGCACGCCTCGGTGGACAAGGTTACGGAAATTATGATCCACGATATTTTTTCGCCGCCGGTAGCCAGTAGGATTTTTGTATACCCCAACGTAGCGGCCTATGAAATTGTGGCCCAAGGCAATGGCGCCTATCATTCCCTAGCCGGGCAATTGCACGGTCTGGATTCCGTTCCGTCCCCCAAGGCGGGAGATTCCATAAATTATCCTTTGGCTGCCCTTACGGCCCATATGGAGCTCAACAAACGACTTATTTTTTCCGAAGACCGCATGGAGGCCCTACGGGACAGTCTGTATGCCGTGTGGCAATCCCAAAACCCCAAGGTCTTTGAGGTATCCAAGACCTATGGGCTAAAGGTAGCTGACCACATTGGGAAATGGATGGACACGGACAATTACGCCCAAACGCGGACTATGCCCAAGTTTACGGTAGATACGGGGGATCCCAGCCGCTGGCAGCCTACCCCGCCCGCCTATATGGACGGTATAGAGCCCCATTGGAACAAAATCCGCACCTTTGTGATCGACTCCGCCCAACAGTTTAAGCCCAATCCCCCCCCATCCTTTTCCATGGATAAGGGTTCCGATTTTTACAAGGAACTAAAGGAGGTATATGACATTAGCCGGGAGATTACCCAAAAAGGGGACGATTCCGAGGAAATACAGATTGCGCAGTTTTGGGATTGCAACCCCTATGTCTCCGTAACCCGGGGCCACCTGATGTTCGCCACCAAGAAAATAACACCCGGCGCCCATTGGATCGGGATTACCAAAATCGCCTCCCGAATGACCCATAGCAATTTTGACAAGACCGTCTATGCCTACACCAAGGCCTCCATTGCCATGGCGGATGCCTTTATCAGTTGTTGGGACGAGAAATACCGCAGCAACCTCATCCGCCCGGAAACCTTAATCAATGAACACATCGACGAAGAATGGCAGCCTGTACTGCAGACCCCGCCCTTTCCGGAATATACCAGCGGCCATAGTGTGGTCTCCGGGGCCGCTGCCACCGCGCTCACGGATGTCTTTGGGGACAACTTTGCCTTTGACGACGATACCGAATTGCCCTATGGCCTCCCTGTGCGCAGTTTTACTTCCTTTAACCAGGCCGCGGACGAGGCCGCTATAAGCCGTATGTACGGGGGTATCCATTACAGGGCTGCTGTTGAGATTGGTGTAAGGCAGGGACGCGACTTAGGAAAGTTCGTCCTGGACAACCTTACCATGGGGACAGACTAAATAAGGTTCTCCAACTTGTGTTGATGCGCTTCTTTTGACTTTTTTGGGCCAAGTCCTTCTTGGCCAATAGCATTCAAGCCGATTAAAAAAACATAAACGTTTGTACTTGTTTGTTGTCGTTTGTAAACGCCTACATCGCGTTATTTTCCGATTATCCTTGGACTAGTTGTCTTTTTGGCGGAATTTTAGGGTATTGATGATATTTACAAGTTGGGCACCATATAAAAAATCTTGAATTGACAGAGAACACACCTTCATATCCCCCAGAATTATCAAAAGAAAGACTTGCAGAAATCAAAAACGAGATTGACGGAGATATCCGAATTTATCTCGAGAATTGTTCAGAAAACTATCTTGAATACATAACCGCAGCTCAAGAACTGTTTCCAA
>JBCCZF010000482.1:0-3134 GCA_039188035.1 Bacteroidota bacterium
AGGCACGGTTCATCCCTCTAAACAAGAACACCAGGGCCGCGCCCGCAGCGGTAAGCCCCCAAGTAAACAACGTGGCATAAAAAGCCGCTAAAATAGGGTCGATCCGTTCAAAATAGGCGATAACATCCTGCATGGTCATTCGGTTATTTTAAGAAATAAATTGGCGGCGATCAAATCGGAAATGTGAATATCCCGCTCCTTGATCCGTATATGTAAGGAACCATCAAATTCCTCCTTTTCCAAAACGGTGATGGTATCGCCCAAGGCAATATTGTTCTTATCCAGAAATCGCAAAAAGGGCGCGGTGGAATCCCTGACCCCTACACAAACACCCTCTGTACCCACGGGAACCTCCTTTAACAACTTTTTTACCGATTTCTTAAGTACACCTTCCTTGGAGGGAATGGGATCCCCATGGGGATCTACTTTGGGATAGCCCAAATGCCGATCTAGGCGATCGATCAATTGTTCACTCTTTATATGTTCCAATTGCTCTGCCACCTCATGGACCTCGTCCCATGAAAAATCTAGCTTGTCTACCAAAAACACCTCCCAAAGACGGTGTTTCCGCACCAAGGTGAGGGCTGTTTTGGTACCGTATTCCGTTAAGGAGACCCCCTTGTACTTTACATAATGTACCAACCCCTTTTCGGAGAGTTTTTTGATCATATCCGTAACCGAGGAGGGTTTGGTGTCCATCTGCTCCGCAATGCCATTGGTGGAAACGCTGGCACCTTCCCCTTTGCCCAAGTGATATATGGTCTTTATGTAGTCTTCCTCGGAAAGGGTCATGTAGCAGAGTTTTTAAATACCTTTTCGTGCAAAAGTATGTTTTTTATTCGCAAAAACAAATTTTTAGTTTTATCTAAAATTATTTTTAAACACGAAAGAATTGAGATGTTGGATTTTGAAACCCGATAGGTCTATTGGCCATTTACGGTTTTTTTGACGCATCATATTGTACTTTTGTACCATGCCACAGTATGACTACATTATCCTTGGTGCGGGTGCGGCCGGACTCATGCTGGCCGATGCCTTAGGTAGCGATGTCTTTTTCCGGCAACACCAAATCTTGATCTTAGACGGGGACGGCAAAAAGACGAATGACCGTACCTGGTGTTTTTGGGAAAAAGGAAAGGGCCCTTTTGACGCTATCCTGCACCGTAGCTGGGAACATATCTATTTTGGTGGACAACGGTTTTCCAAGCGCTTCGCCATTGCCCCCTATACCTACAAAATGGTACGAGGCATCGATTTCTACCAAAGTATTTTGGAACGCATCCATAGCTATCCCAATATCACCTTTACCCAGGAATGGGTAAGGGATGTTCACAATAAGGGCAACGAGGTGCTGATAAAGACCGATAACTGTAGCTATACAGGTAAAATCGTGTTTAATAGCATCTTCGATTATGGTACGATACTTGGGCAAAACCGCTATCCGGTATTGCAGCAACACTTCATTGGGTGGCTCGTAAAAACGCAGAAACCTGTTTTTACCGAAGATCAGGTTACCTTTATGGACTTTTCAATTGCCCAAAAGGGCAACACTCGCTTTATGTATGTCCTACCCCTATCCAAAACCCGGGCTTTAGTGGAATATACCCTATTCTCGGAGCACTTGTTGCCGGATACGGAATATGAACAGGCGATTACAGATTATATGATCTCTTTTTATGACAGCCCGGATTTTGAGATCCTGGACAGCGAGAAAGGTAGCATTCCCATGACCTGTTATGGTTTTGCAAAGCACAATAGCGCCAATATCCTCCATATTGGTACGGCAGGAGGTTGGGCCAAGGCCAGTACGGGGTTTACCTTTAAAAGTACGGCCCAAAAAATCCCGAAGCTTGTTGCCCATCTTAAAAACGGAAAGCCCCTGAACCGGTTTACCGTGAAAAACCGCTTTTGGTACTATGACCTTCTTCTGTTGGATATCCTGCATCGCCATAATGAGCAGGGGCAGCACATTTTTGAAACCATGTTCCGCAACATAGACCCGCGTAAAATTCTTTGCTTCCTGGATGAAGGAACCCGTTTACCGGAAGACGTTCAGGTTATGGGCTCCGCGCCCAAATGGCTTTTTATCAAGGCCTTGTTTCAAAGATTGTTCTAAGGCTTTTTTAAGTCAAGTCCAACGACAAGCAACATTAAACCTTCCGATTCATCAAATTCTCCCCAAATTCATATAACAAGGCTTTGCCCCCCTCAGCAACATGAAGATTTTCAAGACTTGTAAAGGCCTTTTGGGTATAGGATGCTATTTCCTCCTCCGTGCGTTGTGCCGCCCCACTATCCCTAAAAATAGATTTTATGGAATTTATCTTCGCCCTAGGGTCTTCCGGTTGAATGGAATACAAATCCAACAACTCCTGCCTTTCTTTAGGGTTTCCCAGTTCCATGGCCTTGAGATACAAAAAGGTTTTTTTGTTTTCTATGATATCGCCCCCAACCTGCTTGCCAAAGGTTTCCGGATCACCAAAAACATCCAGGTAGTCGTCCTTGATCTGAAAGGCGATACCCAGGTTTCGACCAAAAGCGTACAACGCGTTTTGGGAAGCCTCCGGAGCACCGGCTATAATGGCGCCCATTTGTAAAGCCGCCGCTACCAACACCGCCGTCTTATACTCAATCATGGTCAAATACTCGGAAAGGGACACCTCCTCCTCTTCCTCAAAGTCCATGTCGTATTGTTGCCCTTCACATACGGCGATGGCCGTGCTGCTAAAGAGCTGGGCCAGATTTCGAAAAATAGGGTCCGGGTACTTCTCGAACAACTGATACGCCTTGATCAACATAGCATCCCCGGAGAGAATCCCCGTGTTGATGTCCCATTTTTCATGGACGGAGGGTTTTCCCCTGCGCAAAGGGGCATCGTCCATAATATCGTCGTGTACCAGGGAAAAATTATGAAAAACCTCTACGGCAAGGGCGGCATCCAATGCGTTTTTATAGCCGTCCCCACAGATGTCAGCGGCCATAAGCACCAGTACAGGACGTAAACGCTTGCCGCCCAGGCTTAGGATATAGGCCATGGGCTCATAGAGGTTCCGGGGTTCCTTGACCCCTGCCTTGTCCTTAAGGTAGGCGACGAACTCGGAACGATACACTTCAATGGAGGACATGGTAACAAT
>JBCCZF010000483.1:0-3130 GCA_039188035.1 Bacteroidota bacterium
ATTTTTGACCACTTTGTTTTTTGAAGTGGCATTACGTACCATCCCCAGAGTCTAAATAGTTCCCCATGTACGATTGGTATCTTCCCATTACTATTTTGCCCGGCCTGGGTATGCTCATACTTTCCACCACCAGTCAGATGATGACCTTGAGCGCGGAAATAGGTTCCTTGTTACATGAAAAATGTACTCCCTTCCAACATCGTATCTCCGATAAAAAGATCAAGCAATTGGGACTGTTGACGCGTGCTTCCGTGCTACTTTACCTTGCGGCGGGCCTTTATGTCTTGTCGGGGATTTTGGGTGCCTGGAGCCAAACGATATCCCATTTTGGTTTTTCCAGCCTTTCGTTGTATTTGGGTACCATTTTGGTGCTATTGGCCCTAGGGCTTTTGATATGGTATGGTTTTAAGGCCGTTAAGATTCGGGAACAGCAACATATCCACAATCACAAGTTATAGGGAATTTCGATGGGAGAGTTGGACAAAATAGGTTTGGGCGGGGGCTGCCACTGGTGTACGGAGGCGGTCTTTCAATCCCTTAGGGGGGTACATCGGGTGGATCAGGGTTGGATTGCCTCCGAGGGCTTGGCACATAGCTTTTCCGAGGCGGTGATTGTTCATTTCGATCCCAATGCAATTCCCTTAGAGGTTTTGGTCGCCATCCATTTACATACCCATGAAAGTACATCGAACCACAGTATGCGCGGCAAATATCGTTCTGCCCTATATGTATTCTCCGAAAAGCAAAGGCAAGGAATCTGTTCAATACTAAAAGTGCAGCAAAAGGAATTTAACAAGCCCCTGATAACCCAGATTTTACCCTACAGGGCATTTAAGGCCTCTGAAGAGACCTTTCAGGAGTATTATTTTAAAGATCCGGAAAAACCTTTTTGTGCACGTTTTATTGATCCAAAACTTCAACTGTTGCTAAACCGATTTTCGCAACATACCAATACCACAAAATTAAAACACTTGAAAAGCCATGAACATCATTGAAAACCTGAGCTCGTATTTTGGAAAAAAAAGGAATAACCAGGAGACGGGGCCCGCTCCCGAGGGGGTTTGCCCCAATTGTTGGGGACGTTTGGAATGGGATGGTGAATACTATAAGTTTATGAAAGGGGAAAACGGTGACCCAAGTATGGAGACCTATACTAGTTTTGTGGCCAATGTAGCCCGAAAACTGGATAGGATTACCATTAAGGAGAATACCTTTACCTGTGAGACCTGCCAGATGGACTACGGACAGGGGCATTAATTACTTTTAGCAATGGTTTGCTATGTTTTGGCTACTTAATCCAATTGCTTTTTATAACGGTTTCTCCCCATATTGAATATCCCTAGTTTTATCCCGATTTCACCGGAAAAACCGTTAATACGGTCTATAGGGCTGTCCGTTAGCTCTATTTTACTGGAGAAGCGATATTTTACACCGGTTTCGATCTGTACATACCTGGAAATGTTAAAAAGGGCACTTACCCCGGGTTCCAGGACAAAGACCGCATCTACATCGTCCTCGTCCAAATCGATATCCTCATCGCTATCAATGAGATCCCGTTCTACGTAACCGGCGGCCCCACCTCCTATAAAAACAGGGAAAGATAGGCTTACCCGGGATTTACCAAATAAAATGGGTTCCAAGTGGAACCCCGCATAAGCGGCAAAAAGATCATCGTTGGCTCCGGATTGTGGATTAAAAATATCCTGTCGGGAATACAGGGCCTTGGCCAAAAAACCTACCTCAAATTGTTGGTTGGCCACATAGGCTACTTTAAAACCCCCTATATAGGTCTCTTCACCTTCTATTTCGCCTATACCCAGGCTTAGGCCTAAATACACCCCATGCACCATGTTGCGCCTGTCGTTAAAGGTAATATATTCACTATCGGTTTCCTGTGCGTTTGTCCATTGGCACAGGATTACGAAAAATAAAATAAGTATATTCTGATTGTTCATTTTTTTGTTTTATTTACGGGTAATAGGTGTTCTGATTGCTTTGTGCCGATGGACATAAGGATTATTCCCTAAGGGTGACAATTCCTTTTTTTCCACTAATGGCTATGGAACCTTTAGCACCAGTGCCGTACGAGGCATTGATTTCCCGGAGTCGTTTCCCTTTATACAACATATTGGAGTTTACATTTTGGAAGGATTTGGGGAGCCGTACCATGCCCTGTTCAAGAATGGCGTTGAATTCGTGCGAAAACCCATTGACGTCAAGACTTATATCGGAAGATTCCTGCTTAAGGGCAATATGGGCTTCCGGTTGCAGAATACCATTTATCCGCATATCGGCAATCTTTAGGGTCAAATCAACATCATTTCCCAATCGCTGAAGGTTAAACGTGGTAAACTTTAAGTTTCCGTAGACCACGTCCGATTCTTCCATGGCAATATTATCCTTATTGGAGTAGATTTCTAGGGAGGTCACCGAATTAAAATCCATCCGACTTCCGCTACTGTTTAACCGCAAGCTTTTGGAATTTTCCATATCCAACTCCCCGTTTTTAAGGTCAATACTGGCATAGTCCATATTCCTTGCCCGTATTTTCCCGAATTTCAAGATAACATCTACCCTGTTCAGATCCTCGCCCACCCATAGGTCGCCGTGCTCTATGGTGGCGTTCAGGGGCCCGCTCCAACCTTCTATGTATACATCGCCAAAACGATTGGTGATCCGAAGCTCCGCTTTGCTCGGTAAAAATACCTCATAATCGATATGCACATGGCCACGATCAAAATCTATGGGGTTGGTCTTGTTAAAGAAATCGGCAAACCAGCCCGTGTTCTTATTGGCAATGGCGGAGACTACACTCACATAATCCGAGCCAGACCTAAACTCAGGCCGTATACGTTTCAGGAGATCTTTGGCATTTTCTTTCTTTCTATGGTTTACCGTAATGGAAACGGATACGGCCACTTCTTCTTTGTCCCATCCATTTAAGGTAATGGTCCCATATTTGTTTTCCATTTTCAGTTCTCCGGCGTTGGAGAGGGCAAATGTTTTCTCAACGGTTTTGGACAGACTTTCCTGTGTCCAAGCAGCCGGGATGGAAAACAAGCCCAGTACTGTCCAAAGCATTATTTTATAAGGTGTATTCATAATCTTCACTATTTTTTTTGGAATCGCC
>JBCCZF010000484.1:0-3128 GCA_039188035.1 Bacteroidota bacterium
CTAAGGCCATACCCATAACCCCTTCCAGGGTCTCGGCCACGAAACAATGAAATCGTCTGTCCGGCCCAAAACCATCCCTGAGCAAATCCTCGGGCGTGACCTCCACAGCATCGGCTTCCTTTTCAAAAATGGCGAGCTCATGGATCAACTCCCATACTCGAGGGATATCTTTTTTTTCGGCCGTTCGTATTTCTATATCCATGGTTGTTACAAATAAAACACAAAGTTATAAACTCAAAAAATTTTAGATGCACTAAATCGATATAGTTTCACAAAATAGATGAACTTTGTACACAACCAAACACCTTTCCATGATCCATAAAAAAAACAAGACCCTGGGGGAATTCATCATAGAGAACCAGACCGCCTTTAAATATTCTTCCGGGGAACTTTCCAAATTGATTAATGCCATTCGCCTCGCGGCCAAGGTGGTAAACCACGAAGTGAACAAAGCCGGACTGGTAGATATTCTGGGGCAGGCAGGGGATACGAATATCCAGGGCGAAGATCAGCAAAAATTGGACGTCCTTGCCAATGAAAAGTTCATCCAGACCCTAAAGAACCGGGAAATTGTCTGTGGTATCGCTTCCGAGGAAGAGGACGATTTCATAAGCATTAATAGTCATGACGAACAGCACCAAAACAAGTACGTAGTGCTTATAGACCCCTTGGACGGTTCCAGTAACATAGATGTGAACGTTTCCGTGGGCACCATCTTTTCCATTTACCGGCGCATAACCCCGGTGGGAACTCCCGTGACCTTGGAAGATTTTCTGCAGCCCGGTAAAAACCAGGTGGCGGCAGGCTATGTTATCTACGGTACTTCTACCATGTTGGTATACACCACAGGACATGGGGTTAACGGGTTTACCCTAAACCCGGCCATTGGCACATTTTACCTTTCCCATCCAGATATGCGTTTCCCGGAAAACGGTAAAATCTATTCCGTAAACGAAGGAAACTACATCCATTTTCACCAAGGGGTAAAGGATTATATTAAATACTGCCAAATGGAGGAAGGGGACAGACCCTACACCTCTAGGTATATTGGATCCCTGGTGTCCGATTTTCACCGAAATATGATTAAAGGAGGGATTTACATGTACCCCAAAAGCAGTGTTACCGAAAACGGTAAACTAAGGCTTTTGTACGAATGCAATCCCATGGCCTTCCTTGCCGAACAGGCAATCGGCCTAGCTATTGGGGGACGTTCCCGAATATTGGATGTACAGCCCAAAGAACTCCATCAAAGGATTCCCTTCTTTTGCGGGAGTCGTAATATGGTAGAAAAACTTCAGGAATTCTTACGGAAATACCATTGATTATTAGGCACCGTACTGATTTTTGATGAATGATGAGGTGATAAGGGACAATGGGACATACGATTTAGAACCCTTTTATCCCAATGGTACGATGAACCTGACCATTGGCCTTCCGAAAAACGACAAGGACTATTTACGCGCTTTAGAAAACATGCAATTTTGGACAAGGGCGAGCACTCAAGACCCAAAATTTTGTCCGGAAAATCATCGAATCCAACCTAAAAAAGCAGGGAACGGTATTCTTTGTCCCACGTCCTTTCGTCTTATGCCATTAAGAACAAGGATTTTTTGCCCTTTTAAAGCGGTAAAATCCACATTTCCGGACATATCTTGAATCGTGCAGCAAGAGACTCCTACTTCTTCATAAAATAAAGGTAGTCTTCAAAATCGATCTTGCCGGTGAAAAGGTTCTTGGATTTCGCAATAATATCGTCCGATTGGTCGGGAGAAAACCCTAGCCCAATGGCATATCTTCCAAGTAGCGCCTTCTCATCGTTATCCAATATCCCGTCCGCAAATACAATCTTTACGAGGTCAAAAAAACGTTCCAACCGCTTTTCAAAGCTCACCTGGGGCGTAATCGGGTATTTATTGTCCTTTTTCATAACTTCCTTAAATTGTGCATCGGTGATGTTCAATTTATGCGCAAAGCGTTCAAGGAGCTTCATCTCTGCATCGTCAATATAGCCATCAACGGCAGCTAGGGAAGCTATACTGGCAAAGTGTGCCAAGTTGTTGTCGGATGAGTGTGTACTGTAAAGGTCTTTGACGGACATTCCTTCCTTTTTTTTGTGGCTGCAAATATAGTTTTTTTGAGGGTCATACCCTCCAATGTCAATAATTATTTTGGCGTTTCCCCGCCCTTTAGAGGCGGGCCCCGCCTAGCGCTACAAAGCCTTGCCGCCGAAATGGACGGTCGCGGGTTTTCCGCTGCAATCCCTAACGTGGCCCCCATGGGTCAAAAGAGCACTTAGAGGCTGTTTTAAATATGGGCATTGTGTTCAATTGCGTAACTTTCCATGAGTATGGAAAAGCCCCTTCTTCGATTTACGGACAAAGGCATCCACTGCCAACAAGCGGATGTATACATAGATCCATGGCAACCGGTAAAAAAGGCCATTATTTCCCATGGACATGCCGATCACAGCCGGGCGGGGCACCAGAGCTATCTGACCCACCCAAAGAACATTCCTATTATTACCCATAGATTGGGACCTCTACAGGTAACTGGAAAGGAGTGGGGTGAACCCTTTACCATCAATGGGGTACGGTTTTCCCTGCACCCCGCAGGGCATATCCTAGGCTCTTCGCAAGTTCGGGTAGCCTACAAGGGAGAAGTATGGGTATTTAGCGGGGACTATAAAACGGAGGATGATGGAATTTGTAAGCCTTTTGAACCCATTCGATGCCATACGTTTATTACGGAATGTACGTTTGGGCTTCCCGCCTTTCGATGGCGTCCGCAGCACGAGGTTTTCGATGATATCAACGCCTGGTGGGCCCAAAACAAGTCCGAAGGCAAAACATCCATTCTCTTTGGATATTCTTTAGGAAAAGCACAACGCCTATTAAAACATTTGGATACCTCCCTGGGCCATATCTATACGCACGGTGCCGTGGAAAACATGACCCAGGTCCTTCGGTCCCTCGCCGAGTTCCCGGAAACCTGCCCAATCACAAAGGATACCAAAAAAGAGGCATTACGCGGTCAGATGGTCATTGCGCCCCCCAGCGCCTCCCCACACCGTCCAAGAGCAGGCGATCCTCGCTGGCGGCAATCACCGCGGCGGCGCTACCACCGCTGGC
>JBCCZF010000485.1:0-3117 GCA_039188035.1 Bacteroidota bacterium
CCTGATTGCCAACGCTTAAATCCATTTTTTGTAGTATTGGACTCTAGAAAGGGCATTCAATTCCTATAGAAAAGTAAAACTCGATTTTTTTGATATGGATACAATGAGGGATTATGATATAGCGGCGAATCGGTTTTATGGGTCCCTGGGCCTTGTTTCCCTGCCGTTGACTTCTTGGGATTTCTATGCCGAAAATTTACAAAAACTAAGCCTCCTGTCCGAGGATCTTGTTCTCCTCACCGCATTGGCCCGTAAAAATGGATGGGTCTCTTTGCCCGAATTCCATAAAAAATTGGTTCGTGACAAATATGTAATCGTAGTTACGGACGTAAACCTTGAAATTGTACATGCCACCCATAACGTCCTGGAAATGACAGGTTATTTCCCTAGAGAGATTATTGGTGAAAATCCAAAAATGTTCCAAGGAAAAGATACATCAAAGAGAAGTTCGGAAAAAATAGGGAAGGCCGTACGTTCCCAACAGCCTTTTGAGGCAGTGGTACTCAACTACAAAAAAGACGGTTCCCCGTACAAATGCCAAATCAAGGGTTTGCCGGTCTATGACCATTCCGGGGAAGTTGTGAATTTTATCGCCTACGAGCGGAAAGTGGCCTAAACCCGGGGCCTTTTCCCCGGACATTATTACCAAATACAATTAAAGTTCCGTTCCACTGGGCCTTTAGAAGTCTCCAAATCTGCATCAAAACGTACACGTTTCTATTTCGGTTACCCGCAGTGTATTTACCATTCCCTTGTCCTTGATGGGCATAGCCGCCAAACTGATCAGCATATCCCCAACATCTAGAAAACCTTTTTTGCAGGCAATGGCGTTTACGTCCTCAATGGTCTCGTCCGTAGACACATATTTATCATAGTAAAAGGCCTTGACCCCCCAAAGCAGGTTCAATTGGGTCAGTATCCTTTTATTGGAGGTAAACACCAAGATGTGGGCACTGGGCCTCCATGCGGATATCTGAAATGCGGTATACCCACTATTGGTCAAGGTTGAAATGGCCTTTGCATTGATTTCATTGGCCATTATGGCCGCATGGTAACAAACCGATTTGGTGATATAACGCTTGGTACGGATATGTGGGGGTTTTTGGGGAACCTGTATCAATTCCGAACTCTCCACACTCTTGAGAATGCTGCACATCTTTTCGATTACCTGTACGGGATAGTTCCCAACCGAGGTCTCTCCGGAGAGCATTACCGCGTCGGCCCCGTCCATTACGGAGTTGGCCACATCGTTTACCTCGGCCCTGGTGGGGGTAAGACTAGTGATCATAGTCTCCATCATCTGGGTAGCAATGATTACCGGAATACGGGCCCGCTTGGCACGTAGCACCAATTGCTTTTGGATAAGGGGCACTTCCTGTGCGGGGACTTCTACGCCCAAATCACCCCGCGCCACCATAAGTCCATCGCAATAGGAAACAATCTTATCTATGTTTTCCACGGCTTCAGGTTTTTCAATCTTGGCCACAATAGGTATCTTATGTTGCGAATGCTCGCGGATCAAGTTTTGAAGATCGATGAGGTCTTGGCTAAACCGCACGAAGGACAGGGCGATCCAATCCACTTTTTGCCCTATGGCGAAGATGGCGTCCTTTACGTCCTTTTCCGTAAGTGCCGGCAAGGAAATATTTGTATTTGGAAGGTTTACACCCTTTTTGGACTTTAGAGGCCCTCCTTGGATTACCTTGGCCTTTACTTCGTTTTTTTTATTGGTGGAGATTACCTCGAAAATCAATTTACCGTCATCCAACAATATGCGTTCCCCGGGATTTACATCCTTGGGAAATGTGGTATAGTTCATATATACCCTTTCCGAATTCCCCTCAAAAGGTGCTCCGGTGGCAAAGGTAATCTCGTCCCCGGGGGCCACCACTACCTCTCCGGCCATTACGCCAACGCGCAATTTGGGTCCTTGGAGATCCGCCAGAATGGCCACATGGGTCTGGAGTTCGTCGTTAAGTTCGCGTATAAGACGTATGCGTTGCTCTACATCCTCATAGTTGGCATGTGAAAAGTTTATCCGAAAGACATCCACCCCGGCCCCGATCATACTTCGCAGTACTTCCTTTTGGCTGGTAGCCGGCCCCAAAGTGGCGACTATTTTTGTCTTTTTCTTATTTGGCATTGATTTAAAAGATTAGATTCTTTTTAGATTTTAATGTCTGGGTATGTAAAGGATAGGCCGTGATTACGTTGGGAATGGTATTTAGGATACGGACAATGTCCTTGTCGTAATCCATTACGCCCTGTTCCACCTTAAGGAAATAGTCCACCTCTTTTTGCTCAGGGATAAAATGATAGGTAACAAAGGCCGGACTGTCCCCAAATAAGTTATCCTGTGTGCCCATATCGGGTATTGAGCTGTAATTGCATATTAGACTCCAATGAACGTCCTTGCTTTCGTCTTTCCATTGAAAAAGGGGATAATGCACTTTTCCTGTGGTTTCAATATCTTGTTTGGCCCTTTTAAACCTGGATTTCAAATATAGGTTTAATCTATAGACCAGCACATAATCCTCCAGAGGGCTATGAAGCGCAAGTAGGTCAAACGAATCTTCATAAAAATCTTCCGTAATACGGTATATGGCCGCCATAGATGTACAAAGCGTAAATATAGGACTAATAACGGAATACTTGCGGCGTCCTATGGCGTAAAACTACTTTAAGAAAAGGATATCCAAGGGTAACCTTAGCCTTAAGAACAATTTCAGGATTTTTTCATTTTGCCCTGTAGTGCGTAATAGGCCCTTTTGGAAGCCCCTTCTTCCGCCTTTTTCTTGGAAGTGGCCCTAGCCTTGGCCATGACCTTTCCATCTATGGACAGTTTTACCGCAAAATGCTTTAGGGTGTCGTTGCCCGTATCCTCATATACATTATAGTTAAAGGCCTTCTTTTGCTTCTGGCACCATTCTATAATAAGGCTCTTGTAGCTTATCACCTTACCTTCCAACTGTTCAATATCCACATAGGGGTCTATAACCCTTTCATTGATGAACTTCTCACAATACTTATATCCCCTGTCCAAATAAATGGCACCAACAAGAGCCTCAAAGACATTACCATGGATATTGTCCCCAAAATGCGATTTGGGAATACGAC
>JBCCZF010000486.1:0-3115 GCA_039188035.1 Bacteroidota bacterium
CCGATTTCCTATTACAACTGGCTGGGGAAAATGCCTTTATCCAAGGTGTAGTGGGTTGGGCAGATCTCCGTGACGGGGATGTTGAGAACGTATTGGAAGCTTACAAAAAGTACCCGAAACTAAAAGGATTTCGACATATTGTCCAAGGAGAAGTAGACCATAACTTTTTACTCCGGAAGGATTTTCTAAGGGGTATTTCCCTTTTGGAAAAGTATGGATATACCTATGACATCCTCATTTTTCCACATCAGCTTGGGGCGGCATTGGAGTTCGCCAAACGGTTCCCTAATCACAAATTTGTGGTAGACCATATTGCCAAACCCTATATCAAGGACGGGTACTATGATGGATGGGCCGTTTTGATGCAGGAAATCGGGAAATACCCCAATGTACACTGCAAACTATCCGGTATGATTACGGAGGCCGATTATACTTCCTGGATCCCGGAACGGATACGGCCCTATATGGAACTTACGCTTGAAGCTTTTGGCCCGGACAGGGTGATGTACGGATCCGATTGGCCTGTATGTCTTGTTGCAGGCACATATGCCCAAGTAAAAGGGCTTGTTACCGATTTTATCTCGGAACTAAGTGTTGACGAGCAGGCCGCCATTATGGGGGGCAATGCTACGGCGTTCTACAGTTTGGCATAAAGGGGGATAACCTCACGCGAGCAAATCCTTCACCACATGGCCGTGTACATCGGTCAGGCGATACCGCCTTCCTTGATGTTTAAAGGTGAGCCGCTCATGGTCCACTCCAAATAAATGCAGCAGCGTAGCGTGAAAATCGTGCACATGTACCGGGTCCTTGATCACATTATAGCTAAAGTCATCCGTTTCTCCATAGGTAAATCCCGGTTTTACCCCGGCGCCGGCCATCCACATGGTAAAGGCTTTGGGATGATGGTCGCGGCCATAGTTATCGGCGGTCAACTGGCCCTGGGAATAGACCGTACGTCCAAACTCACCACCCCAAATAACCAAGGTATCCTCCAACATGCCCCGCTGTTTTAAATCCTTGATCAAGGCGGCGTTGGCCTGATCGGTACGCTTGCATTGTGCCCTTACCCCCCCGGGACAGCCCGTATGTTGATCCCAACCTTGATGGTATAACTGTACAAATTTCACATCCTTTTCCAATAGCTTACGGGCCATAAGGCAATTGGCCGCATAGGTTCCCGGATTGCGGCTATCGGCACCGTATAGGTCAAAAATGTAGTCTGGTTCGTCCGAAACATCGGTTACTTCAGGAACGGAGGTCTGCATTCGAAAAGCCATCTCATATTGTGCCATCCGTGCATTGATTTCCGGATCTCCATACGCATCGTACTGCAAGCTGTTTAGTTTGCCCAAATAATCCAACATTTTTCTACGGTCATTGCCGTCATAATTTTCCGGATCGCTCAAATACAATACGGGATCCTTTCCCGAACGGAACTGTACCCCCTGGTGCTCGGTAGGTAAAAACCCGTTGCCCCATAAACGCGAATACAGCGGCTGCCCACCCATATCCTTGGTAATCAGCGTAATAAATGTAGGTAGATTGGCATTGTCCGATCCTAGGCCATAGCTAAGCCATGCCCCAATGGAAGGTCTACCGGGCAATTGGTTTCCCGTTTGCAAAAAGGTAATGGCCGGGTCATGGTTAATGGCATCGGTCTGCATGGACTTTATAAAACAAAGGTCGTCTACCACCTGGGCCGTGTAGGGCATCAATTCACTGACCCATGCCCTACTCTCCCCATACTGCTTAAAATCCATGATAGAGGGGGCTATGGGAAATTCCGTCTGTTCGGCACTCATCCCCGTTAAACGTTGTCCCTGGCGCACGGATGGGGGTAAATCCTTCCCGAACATTTCCCTTAATTTCGGCTTATAGTCAAACATATCCAACTGTGATGGCCCACCACTTTGAAAAAGGTACACGATTCGTTTGGCCTTGGGTAAATGATGTGGAAGTCCAAGTCCGTTCCTGACGATATCCTTTACCGCGGTATTTGCTTGGGAGTCGGGAACCTCTGCAAATCCCCTTTCCGATCGTAAAAGGGAACCCAACGCCAGGGCACCGATACCCAGGGAGGTCTTGGTCAAAAAATTCCGTCGATCCCACTGGTGTTCCACCTTTTGCAAATCTGCATTATCCGATTTTAATTTATCATGGTTATGGCACATACTAGGCTATATTTTGCTTCCCCTTTGGGAAACCTTATCGTTTCGTTATGGTCGCATCCAGGTTTAATATGGTACTGGCCACCACCGCATTGGCGGCTATTCCCATCGCATCCTGCTTGGAGTCCAAACGGGATTCCCCGGTATGTAACCAACCCTTGGCCCTAGCCGGGTTTTGTTTGAAATGGGCGAGTTCCTCATTTTGGAGCGTTTTCAGGAGTTGTAGCTCATCCCTTCGTATTTGGCGCCCCGTCAATTTCCGAAACACCTTGGCAATCCCTTTTTCAATCGTTTTCTCTTCCGCCATCTGTTGGCCCAGTATTCGGGCGGCCTCAATATAAGTGGGATCATTAAGCAGTACAAGGGCCTGCAACGGGGTGTTGGTTTCCTGTCTTCGTACGGCGCAGATACTTCGATCTGGAGCGTCAAAAGTAGCTATGGTAGGGTGGGGCACCGATCGTTTCCAAATGGTGTACATGCTTTTTCGATACAATTTTTCCCCTTTGTCCTCACGATAGGTTCCACCGTTGATTTTCCAGAGTCCCTTGGGCTGATAGGGCCGTACGCTTGGGCCGCCGATGGTTCGGTTTAAAAGTCCCGAAGCCGCGAGGGCATTGTTCCGGAGCATTTCTCCGGATAGCCGCTTGGAAGGGCCCCGTGCCAGGAACCTATTTTCGCTATCTTTTTCCATCAACCCCTTGTCCGCCAGCGAGGATTGTTGATAGGTATGGGACATGACCATCATCTTGAGTAATGACCGTATATCCCACCCACTTTCTCTAAAAGAGACTGCCAGCCAGTCCAGCAAGGCAGGGTGAGAGGGGAGGGCTCCCTGAACGCCAAAGTCCTGAGGGGTCTTCACCAGCCCCTGTCCAAAGATCATTTGCCAATACCGATTTACCGTTACCCTAGCTGTAAGGGGATTGTCTTCATGAAAAAGCCAC
>JBCCZF010000487.1:0-3111 GCA_039188035.1 Bacteroidota bacterium
CGTACCCTTCGTTTTATGGGCCAAGGGAAAGCTTGTGGATAGTTTAAAGGGAAAACTCACCGGCCGGAACAAACCGGACTTTTCCAGATATTCCTCTATTGTGGTACAGTTTGTTATTGCCATGGTCTTGATCTCGGGGACCTTTTTGGTGCGGAAACAGATCAATTATATGTTGGAAAAAGATCCCAAATTTGATCGGGAAAACGTTATTGTGACCCAGTTGCAGAGTTGGCAGTTTCCCAGCCAGGAAATAACTTCCAACAGCTACAAGCGGATTGCAGAGGAACTGGAGGCCAGCCCTTTTGTGGAATCCGTTAGTTTTTCCGGTACCGTACCCGGGGTGTATCAAGAGAACTACAATACCTTTTACCCGGAAGCAACGGGTGGCAAGGAATCCCTACACCTGAGAAAAGCCTATGTGGGAGAGAATTATTTCAAAACATTTGGCATTGTACCACTAAATGGACATGGGTTTGAAAAAGGCAGGGAATCCCATGCCAATACCGTGGTCTTAAACAAAGCCGCTGTTACCGAGTTGGGCCTACAGGATCCCATTGGGAAGGTAATCCGGGAATCCTCGAAATCCGGCCACCCCTACACGGTGGTCGGTATTATTGATAATATCAGTTATCAAGGCGTGCAACGGGAAGTACAGCCCTTGGCCCATTTTTATTCCGAACAGGAGGATTTTACCAATTGGGGATACCTCTCCGTAAAGGCAACCCATGGGGCAAGTTTAAGGGCCATCGACCTATTGAAGGAAAAATGGACAGGGACATTTACCGGAATTGAACCGGTTTACTTTTTTGCAGATGCCAAACTTAATGAACATTATAAGGAATATATCAAGGTAAATACCTTGATCACCTGGTTTTCTACCTTGGCCATTATCCTGTCCTGTATCGGGCTTTTCGCCCTCGCGTCCAATGCCATGGCCCGTAGGACCAAGGAAATCGGAATCCGAAAAGTAAACGGTGCAACAATTGGGCAAATCCTTTCTCTTTTGAATACCGATTTTCTAAAGTGGGTAGGGCTGGCCTTTGTCATTGCCGTGCCCCTTGCCTGGTACGCCATGCAGCAATGGCTGGAAGGATTCGCCTATAAAACCTCCATACCTTGGTGGGTTTTTGCCGGGGCAGGGGCCATAACCATGGGTATTGCCTTTCTTACGGTGAGTTGGCAAAGCCTTAAGGCGGCCATGACCAATCCGGTGGAGGTGCTACGGGATGAATAAGGCCCCCCTCTGGCCTGCCTCCCCGCCTTCCGCCAAAGGCGAGATAAATGCCGGGGGAGAACGCTTACTCGGACGGGTAAGCTGTATGATCTGCGTTGGCTGATAAGTAAGTTATAAATGCCGAACGTTTGGACTTCCCTCCTAGTAAGGAGGGATTGAGGGAGGTGTTAGAAAGATAAAGACCCGCAAGGTTTCCTTGGCCCCAGTGAAGAACCTTGTAGGTCTAAGATGCGAAGATGAGGACAAGACGGGCATCGGGGTTGGTAGACCTGTCAGGTTTCCAAAACCTCACAGGTCTAGAATCAAAAATTAAACCATTTGAGCCATCATTATAAAAGTTAAAGATCATGTTAAAGCACAACCTAAAACTCTTTTTTCGGAACATCGGAAAAAACAAGAGCACTTTTTTGATCAATAGCATTGGGCTATCTACGGGATTGGCTTGTACTTTGCTAATCGCCCTTTGGGTCTTTGACGAGCTCAGTGTGGACAAGTTCCATGAGAACGATGCCCGACTGTACCAAGTTATGCAAAACTTTCAGTTCGAAGGCAATATGGAGACCGAAGGCGAAACCCCTGTTCCCTTAGGGGAGGCCTTATTGGAGGAAATGCCCGAAGTGGAACATGCGGTGGCGGTCAACGACTTTTTTAGCTGGCACAGTAGGGAAGGCATCCTTTCAAACGGGGACAAGCATATAAAAGCCGGCGGGTGGCATGCAGGGGCCGATTTTTTCAACGTTTTTTCCCATACGCTCCTCCAAGGGGACAAGGATGGGGCATTGGCGGACAAGAACAATATCGTTCTATCGGAAAGTTTGGCAAAAAGAATTTTCGGAACCCGGGAAAATGTGATCGGCAGAACCTTGGCATGGAAACACCCTTCCTTTGAGGGTACATACGAAGTCTCTGGGGTTTTTGAAGATCCCCCCGTCAACGCCACGGCCCAATTCGATTTTCTGATAAGTATGGCAGTCCTTTTGGAAAACGACCCTTGGGCAAAAAAATGGGGCGGGGGTTATGCCCAGACCTTTTTGGTTCTCAAAGAAGGCACGGATGTAGAGCGATTCAACGAGAAAGTTAATGGTTTCAAAGGCACCAAGGTCGATTGGGATGACCATAGTACAATTTTCGTTCAACAATATTCCAAAAAATACCTCTACGGAAACTATGAAAACGGCAAGCCTGTAGGGGGCAGAATAACCTATGTAAGGCTGTTTTCCATTATTGCCCTATGCATATTGTTGATTGCCTGTATCAATTTTATCAATCTGTCCACGGCATTGGCATCTCGGAAAATGAAGGAAATCGGAATCAAAAAGGCCGTGGGGGCGCAAAGAAGGACATTGGTCGTACAGTTTTTGGGGGAATCCATGCTCATGGCTGTTCTGTCCTTGGTGGTTGCTGTCCTGTTGGTAGTTTTGTTTCTTCCCCAGTTCAACAGGATTGCGGGCAAACACCTTTACTTGGACATGGGCCTTTATGAGATATCGTCAATTATCGGTATCGTATTGCTCACCGGTTTTCTTTCGGGCATCTATCCGGCATTTTACCTTTCCGGCTTTAAACCGGTAACGGTCTTGAAGGGGAAATTCAATACTTCTTTACAAGAGGTAAGCGCAAGGAAAGGACTGGTCATATTCCAGTTTACCTTGTCCGTTATTTTTATTGTGGGCCTTTTGGTGGTTCAAAGGCAGATTGATTTTGCCCAGACCAAGAATATGGGCTATAACCGCGATAATATGATCAGTTTCCAATGGAAGGGCAAATTATTTGATAAGTGGAACGGGCTATTAGATGGTAAATCCAATGAGAACTTCTATGCTTTTATGTCTGAGTTAAAGGAGGTGCCGGGAGTGGTTAACGTAACCAGTATGTCC
>JBCCZF010000488.1:0-3101 GCA_039188035.1 Bacteroidota bacterium
ATTTACCTTGCTCTGGGGCATTGTAGCCATTATCATCGCCAGCATCGCCAGCCTTTTTGACAACCTTATCCAGTTGGTAAACATTATAGGCTCTATCTTCTACGGGAATGTACTGGGTATTTTCCTCTTGGCTATCTTCGTTAAGTTCATAAAGGGAAATGCCGTATTTTTTGCCGCCGTACTGACCCAGATAATCATTTTTGTACTCTACTACAACCTGGTGCATATTTATCCTGCCGGAGAGGAAAAGTTGGGGTATCTATGGCTTAATTTTATCGGATGTGCCTTGGTTATGGGCTTTGCCCTCTTTTTTGAGATTTTTGATCGCCTTTTGGGCAATGCAAAGGTCTCTGGAAACTAGTTGTACGAGTTACCCCATTATTATATCATAAACCCCTATGGGTTTAGCCTTACCGGCATCTATTAAGGAGTAATGCTTATGAAAACATTTCAAAAATACGCCACCCTTTTTTTGGCGACCATATTCCTAGCCTGTTCGCCCTCACCCGGGAAAGCTGTTCTAGTGGAACCACCCAATATTCTTTTTTGTATCGCCGATGACGCTTCTTTCCCACATATGGGAGCCTATGGTACCAGTTGGGTAAATACCCCCGGATTTGATCGGGTGGCCCGCGAAGGTCTGCTGTTTACACGCGCATATACCCCAAATGCCAAATGCGCTCCTTCGCGCTCGGCTATTTTAACCGGTCGTAATTCCTGGCAGTTGGAGGAAGCGGCGAACCATTCGGGTAACTTTCCTGAAAAATTCAGCACGTTTATGGAGGTTTTGGGAAATCATGGTTATCTCACTGGATGTACAGGCAAGGGTTGGGCCCCAGGTGTTCCCGGTACGCGAAATGGCAAACCGAGACAACTCACCGGCAAACCCTATAATACCGTGACGACCCCAACGCCCACTGAAAAAATATCCAAAATTGATTATACCGGCAATTTCAAGGACTTTTTGAAGGGCAACTCCGTAAAAGGGCCCTGGGCTTTTTGGTACGGCGGTTACGAACCACATCGGGCCTATGCCTATGGATCGGGAGTTCAATTGGGACATAAATCCCCTGAGGCGATTTCCGAAGTACCTTCATTTTGGCCGGATGAGACGGTAGTGCGTAATGACATCCTGGATTACGCCTACGAAATTGAGTATTTTGACAGCCATTTAAGGGCCATGATCCAACATCTGGAGAACACCGGGCAATTGGAAAATACGTTGATCGTTGTTACTTCGGACAATGGAATGCCCTTTCCCAGGGTCAAAGGGCAAGCCTATGAATTTTCCAATCACATGCCCCTGGCCGTGATGTGGCCCAAAGGCATCCATACCCCGGGAAGAAGCATTGCCAACTATGTCAGCTTTATCGACTTGGCCCCTACTTTTTTGGAGGTGGCAGGCCTGGAATGGTCCCAAACGGAAATGGCTTCGAGCCCTGGGCAGAGCCTAACGGAGTTTTTTGATCCTTCCCCCCAAACGCACAGCACGCGCAAGGATTTTGTACTTATGGGAAAGGAAAGGCACGATGTCGGTCGGCCCAAGGATGTTGGATACCCTATTCGCGGAATTTTTAAGGACGATTACCTTTACATCAAGAACTATGAACCACTGCGATGGCCGGCCGGAAATCCGGAGACCGGATATTTGAACACCGACGGATCGCCTACCAAAAGTAGGATTCTTCAAATGCGAAGAAAGGGCGAGGACAAATCCTATTGGGACATGAATTTTGGAAAACGAGTCGCCGAAGAGCTCTACCATGTGGGTCAAGATCCCATGTGTGTGGAAAATCTGGCCCAAAACGCAGATGTAGATTCCCTCAAAGGGAAACTTGCCCGGTTATTGACGGAAAACCTCTTGGAGCAAAACGATCCTAGAATGCTAGGCAATGGGGCTGTTTTTGATTCCTATCCGTATAGGGGCCGGGTGTCCAATTTCTACGAGCGCCACCAAAAGGGCGAGAAGGTTCCCGCCGGATGGGTAAACGATAGCGATTTTGAGATAGAGGCCCTAAAGTAATCATTGAGCTAATCCCTAGATTTTAAAGCAAAAATCAAAAATGGCTACCTTATCACTCTTTCAAAGTAGCTAAGAAAAAACCTGGGTTTGGCGAAATCTTATGTTAAATTAAGTTAAAACATATATCTTTAGAGGGCACAAAACCAGATATCCTTGCCCTAAGGAATGAATACAAAAAAATATACTATTAAGGATATAGCCGAATTTGCAGGGGTTTCCAAGGGAACCGTTGATCGCGTGCTACATAAAAGAGGAAGGGTTTCCCAGGATGCCTTCCAAAAAGTGGATAAGGTACTGAAACGTATTGACTACAGACCCAATCCCATAGCCAGAAACCTTAAGAACAACAAGACGTACACCATAGGGGTTATTTTGCCAGATCATAACATAGACCCCTATTGGCTTCCGGCCTTGGAGGGAATCCAGGAGGCTGCCAAGGAATTTGGGCCTTTTGGGGTATCGGTGAAGGAGTTTCTGTACGACCCCAATAGAAGTGACGATTTCTTGCGGAAATCCGATCTTGCCCTGCATGGTACCCCGGATGCCCTCTTAGTGGTTCCTATTTTCCATAAAGAGTCGCTAAGGGTTTTTCAATATTGTCGGGAAAAAGGGGTCCTCCTGGCCTCCTTCAATAACCATATCGATACCTTGAGCATAGAGAACTTTATCGGGCAGGATTTGGTACAGACCGGAAGGGTAGCGGCCAATCTTATCGACAAGGTTACCGAAGGCGAAACCCAAATTGCCATAATACATATTGACGAAGAACTTCACATGCGCCAAAAGGAAAACGGTTTTCGCGACTATTTCAAGGAGAGGAAGGCGAACATCAAAAAAATAATCACCTATAACCTCACTTCGGACGACGCTGGGCACTTCAAAAATGGATTCACCCTTTTCCTGGAGAGCCACCCCCATATAAGTGCCTTCTTCGTAACCAACTCCAAGGCACACCTCTTGATCCCCTTCCTCCAAAAAGATGAAAGATCCTTTACCATGGTGGGCTATGATCTTTTGGAGCAAAACCTAAAGCATCTGAAAAAGGGCAGGATCGATTTTCTAATCCATCAAAAACCCA
>JBCCZF010000489.1:0-3085 GCA_039188035.1 Bacteroidota bacterium
ATCGTGGTAAGGAACCTCATTAGCAATGCTTTAAAGTTTACTCCGGAAAACGGAATCATCACCATTTCGGCCTCAGAGGAAAAGAACCATTGGGAAATTGCCGTAAGGGACAATGGGGTAGGTATGGATCAGGAGACCCAAAAGAAGCTATTTCAGGAAAATGACACCATATCCACCTATGGAACCAATAACGAAAAAGGAACCGGGATCGGCCTGCAACTCTGTAAGGAAATGGTGGAAAGGAACAAGGGTGCAATCTGGGTAGAAAGCTTTTTTAATAAAGGCACCACCTTTTACTTTACCGTCCCCAAAGCGAATTCCGATTATCAGAAAGCGGTCTAGACCTTATATGAGACTATCCAAATCCCTGACGGCCAAGGGCCGTTCTACTGTAAAACCCTCGGCGTACTGCACGCCGATGAGTCGACCTAAATCCCGTGCCCTGTACTGTACACTATCCAAGAAATTCTTACTGCTAATTGGGGTTTCGGGCTCCTTGCTGTCCGGGTCGTGAAATTGGGAACCGTAGGCCAAAATAGCCTCCTTTTTTTTCTGAATGTACCCGGTTACATCTACTGCAAAATCCGGTTTCAGGTTTTTCCATTGGATATAGTGATATACCTTTGTGGGACGCCAGGAACCCTGTTCCTTGGCTTCCCATTGGGTCCGTACCTTGACCAGGCCACTTAAAAAACAGGAGTTACTTACCAGTTTACTGCCTTTGGCATGATCAATATGACGATCGTCCACGGCATTGCAAAGCACAATATTGGGCCTGTACTTGCGTATCATACGGATAACCTCCAGCTGGTGTTCCTTGTCATTGGTAAAAAACCCGTCTGCAAAGTCCAGATTTTCCCGTACGGACAAACCCAAGACCTTAGCGGCCTTGGTCGCCTCCCGGGTCCGGATTTCCGCACTGCCCCTGGTGCCCAACTCGCCCCGGGTAAGATCTATGATACCAACCTTTTTGCCCAAGGCTACTTCCTTGGCAATTGTGGCACCCGCCCCTAACTCGGCATCATCGGGATGCGCTCCAAAAACCAGTATGTCCAGTTTCATGAATGGGTCAAAATTTAAGGTTCAATGTTTGAAATGAAAAGTTCACGATGAAGTGATTTAAAAGGATTTGAAAATACAACTAAAAAAAGTAATGTACCCCAACCCTAATGCCAAGAACATAAATTACCGCTTTATCCGTGTCAGGGCCTGCTCCAAATCCTCGATCAAATCAGCGACATCCTCTATCCCCACAGAAAAACGTATGAGTCTATCGGAAATCCCCTGTATTTCCCGCTCCTTTTGACTCAAAAGGGCATGGGAAGTCAGCGCTGGGGAAACCATTGTGCTTTCCACTCCGGCCAGACTCATGGAAGATTTTATAAGCAGTAGTTCCTTTCTAAAGGCATCCGCGTCCAAAGGCCTGCGGAATGAAAAGGACAACATTCCCCCAAAGCCATGCATTTGCGATTTGGCCAATTCATGTCCGTCATGTTCCGGTAGTCCTGGATAATACACCGCATCAAAGTCTGCATGCGCCTGCAAATATTCTGCTACATATTGGGCATTTTCATTTTGGGCGCGTACACGAAGCCCCATGGTCTTTATACTACGTTCCAAGAGCCATACCGTATAATCACTAAGGCTACCCCCTAGGTTTTTGGCCAGGCTAAAAATCCGATCTATGTGCAACCGGCTACCGGCTACCGCCCCCGCACAAATGTCCGAATGCCCTCCCATGTATTTTGTGGCACTATGGATTACAATGTCAATTCCAAAATCAATGGGATTCTGATTTACAGGACTCGCAAACGTATTGTCGATCATGGAAACAAGACCCCGTCTTTTGCATATTTCGGCTATTGCCCCTAAATCGGTAATGGTTAACAAAGGGTTGGAGGGCGTCTCTATAAAAATGACCTTTGTATTTTCCCGGACTTCAGCCTCAAAATCCATAGGCTCCCATCCGGTGGTAAAGGAATAGGATATCCCATATTTACGGAACTCCTCGGAGATCAGATTAGAAGTCCCTCCATAGAGGTTACGTTGAAGCACCACATGGTCCCCAGTACCCAAAAAGGAAAGGAGGGAGGTACTTATGGCGGCCATTCCACTACCAAAAACCAAGGCCTGCTCCGCATGTTCCAAGGCCGCTATTTTTTGGGACAGCCCCTGTTGGTTTGGCGTGTTAAAATAGCGGGGGTACCGTTTAACATCAACATTCTCAAAAGCATAGGACGAGCTCATATAAAGAGGTGATACGCCCCCCATGAACTGTTCATCGACCACCCCGCCCTCATGGGTACAAATGGTATTTAGTCCTTTTTTTTTATCCTTCATGTCAGTGCTTGTTTTACGGCCATCAAAGGTAACCAAATGGAAGTTCAGGCTCAAGTTCAACTACAAATGCCAAATTCAAACTCCAATTCGGATGCGGAATCAGGTAGAAAACCTGGTATACTCCAAGGTTCTGGATATTCCGACATAGGCGCAACTTCCGAATTTCACTTTGGGTAGACCTACGAAGAACGCCTTAGACCCGAAGTGCCTCGTACGTGTCTTGTATTTTATCCAAAAGGTGTCCGTTTTATTGCCCCCATTGATACATTGTTTCCCTGTTCCGCCAAACAACTACACTTGGGTCAGCTTCCATTTTCCCTTTTTGAACCAAATAATGGCGATAATCGCCAGCAGCACCTCGGCCGTTGTAATGGCCACAAAGACCCCAACTGCCCCAAAGCCAAAAGTTATCGAGGCCAAGTAGGCCAAGGGCAACTGAAACAACCAAAAAGCCACAAAATTTATCCGTGTCGGGGTTTGGGTATCCCCTGCCCCATTAAACGCTTGGGTAACCACCATACCGTAAGCGTAAAAGATGTAGCCCGCCGCAATGATCTGGAGACAAAGTCCCCCATTTTGTACCACTACGGGATTGTCATTGAACCAACCTACAATGGAATGGGCAAACAAAAGATAGATTATGGAAACCAATCCCATAAACCAGGCATTGTATTTTCCGGTCTTCCAAACGGAGGTCTCCGCACGATCCGGTTGCCCGGCCCCCAAATTTTGCCCCACCAAAGTG
>JBCCZF010000490.1:0-3075 GCA_039188035.1 Bacteroidota bacterium
CCCCATTTCATGCAACTGCCCCGTTTGATCGTAGATGGAAAATATGTGGATATTTCCAAGAAAATCGCCAAGATAAGTAAGAAGAATAATTTGGGCGCGCCTGTCCGCAATTACGAATCCGAAGGCCCCAAACACTATCACGAATTTGTGGATGCCTGTTTGGGCAAGGCACAGACCAGTGCCCCGTTCTCCTATGCGGCACGCCTTACGGAAACCATCCTCTTAGGGGTCATTGCGGGACGATTCCCAAATGAAACGCTCCACTGGGATGCCAAAAAGGCACGATTCGCGGAGGAAGAGGCCAATCAATACCTGACTACGGGGTATCGCGATTTTTAAAACGGGACAAGCCTATTGGACCATTTTAATTTGGGCATTGGATTTCGGCATGGGACCCCTTTAAAACTGCCTTAGGGAACCTGGAATTCCAAATCACCGATTTTGCTACGCGGGTTAAAACTATGCCAATCCACAATATCGCTCCTAGAAAAAAGTCTATTTTTGGACAAAATTGAAAGGTTGAAACAACACTTTCTTAGCACACTACTTTGTATTGCCACCAGTACAGGCTTTGGCCAAATAACGCTGAAGGAACAGCCAAAGGATACCACGGCGGGCCATCGGATCAATGTAGTCTATGGGGCCAATTTTATCAAAGACGAAGCCAAGTTCCCCGGTGCCTTTATTTTTAAAAAGGATACACGCCAGGTTCAATTTGAGCATGCCGGTGCCGATCTTTGGTGCGATATTGCCATTCATTACCAAAAAGAAAACCGCCTAAAGGCCATTGGCCATATCCGCTTGCAACAAGGCGACTCCGTACTCATGACCAGTGGAAAAATCGATTACGATGGAAATACCCAAATGGCCAAGGCCTGGGAAAACGTAATTTTGGAAAACAACGAAGGGGAACAGAAAACAATCCTTACCACGGACACCTTGTATTTTGACCGGGTAAAACAGGAGTCCTTTTACAATAGCTTTGGTACCATAGTGGACTCTGCCAATACGCTTACCAGTGAAATAGGCCGTTATTTTTTGGAGCTGCGAAAATACCGGTTCCTGGATAGTGTGCACATCCATAACCCTCAGTACACCTTGGATTCCGAGCAGTTGGACTATTATGAGACCAGCAAAAATGCCTATATGTATGGCCCCTCCACCATTACGGGCGAGGAATACAAAATTTACTGCGAACGCGGTTTTTACGATACCCAGATCGAACAGGGCTACGGCATCAAAAACACCCGAATCGACTACAACAACCGTATTATTGAAGGCGATAGCGTCTATTTTGACAAGGCCACGGAATTTGCCTCCGCCACCAACAACATTGTGGTAACGGATACCGTAAATGACGGGATTATCCGGGCACACTATGCCGAAGTCTTTAAAGCCAAGGATTCCCTGTTCGCCACCAAACGTGCCGTTTCCATAAGCCTTATGGAACAGGATTCCCTATATGTCCATGGAGACACTCTAATGGTTACCGGAAAACCCGATGCCCGAATAATACGTGCCTTTCACAACGCGAAGTTCTTTAAAACGGATATGAGCGGTAAATGCGACTCCATCCATACAGAAGAAAAGTCCGGACTTACCCAACTCATACGCAATCCCGTTCTCTGGAACGGCGACAATCAAATGACCGGGGACAGCATCCATTTGATTTCCGATAAAAAAACGGAGGAACTGGATTCCCTAAAAGTATTGGACAACGCCTTTATTATATCCCTGGACAGCATCAGTATGCAGGGGTACAACCAGGCGAAGGGCAAAGATCTTTTCGGTCAATTTGTAGACAATGAGCTCCAGATCATCGACTTGGTGAAAAATACCGAAGTTATCTATTATATGTACAATGACGATGATGAGCTCATAGGGATAGACAAGACCATTTGCAGTGCCATACGCATGAACATTACCAATAATGATGTGGAGGAACTCACCTTTTTTGTAAACCCGGACGGCGATATTTTTCCCGAGAAGGACCTGCCTCCCGAAAGTAGAAAACTAAAGGGGTTTATCTGGCGGGGCGACGAGCGTATCATGTCCAAGGACGCTATTTTTGATGAGGACGACAACAACATTCAATTGCCCATTATACAAGGGATAAATAACCCTATTGACAGGGACGCCACGGAGGAGGAACGCTCCCAGAACGCCGGAGATCCCGTAAATAACATTCCTCCACTGGAGGAAGACGTACCGCCCAGGGGCAACAACCAGGCCCAGAAGTCGGAAAAGGTCCCCAAAATCCAAGAAATGCGGGAAGTGGAACAATGAGACCACGGTTTCAACAGGCTTTCATGGAAATCCCAATACCCACAATAATCCTTAATTTGCAGACGCTAAGCTTACCGTAGCCCAAATTGTCATGAAAAAGGATTTTCTAAAATATCAGGCTCAGACCACTCCGCACCCCTTAGGCCTTGAGATTTCCCATGCCCGGGGAAGTTATGTTTATGATGTCGAGGGAAAGGCGCATTTGGATTTTGTTGCCGGGGTGTCCGCCTGCGGGTTAGGGCATTGTCATCCTAAAGTAGTACAAGCGGTTAGGGAACAGCTGGGCAAATATATGCACGTAATGGTCTATGGCGAGTACGTTCAAGAGCCGGCTGTGGCCTACACCAAATTATTGGCACGCCATCTACCGCCTTCATTGGAGACCACCTATATGGTGAACTCGGGGACGGAAGCCATGGAAGGGGCTTTAAAATTGGCGCGCCGGTTTACCGGCAGGAGTGAAATTATTGCCGCCCATGGGGCCTACCATGGCAATACTATGGGCAGCCTGAGCCTTATGGGGTACGAAGCCCGCAAAAGTGCCTTTAGGCCATTGATTCCGGACATCCGCTTTATTCGATTCAACGCCCTGGGAGATCTGGAACGGATTACCAAAAACACAGCTGGGGTGGTTTTGGAGACCATTCAGGGAGGGGCCGGATGTATCCTACCACATGTCGATTATCTCAAAAAGGTACGGGAACGCTGTTCCGAAACCAATACCCTTTTGATCCTTGACGAGATACAGCCCGGCTTTGGCCGTACGGGAAAACTCTTTGCCTTTGAACA
>JBCCZF010000491.1:0-3074 GCA_039188035.1 Bacteroidota bacterium
GGCCAAGATCGTACCTGCCCTGAAATTTTCTTTGGAGGAGGCCTTGGAGTACATCCAAAAGGACGAATACGTGGAGGTTACCCCAGGTCACCTGCGACTTCGGAAGATTTTTCTAAAAGAAGTGGACCGGAAACGGAATACAATAAATTAACGTCTTCCTAACCGGTCCCTATTGGGATAGTTTTCGTTGCCCGGCCATGACCCTCTTGGAGGCCGAATTTGGTTTTCCTAGCTTAAAGAGGGCGACCCATAGACTTATAGCTCCTAAAATAGTCCATAGCACATCGATCAGCAGTACATCGAAATAGCTTTCGGCATACCAAAACCAAGGCCATTTTCCGGAATGTAGGCCGTTGGCAAGCGGTACCAAAAGACCCAATATTCCTCCACTGATCAATGTCCAACGGTTGGTGAACGCAATAGTATGCCTTAAGGAAAAAAACAGGGTCGCTGCCAACCATATACAGAAATAGGTGGTATAAATAAATTCCATGGTTGTCCGGGGAGCTACTTTTACCAGGATAAACTCCAAGGCGGTCACCGGTAGCATGGAAAGGCAAATGGCCATGTAAACCTTGGCCACTAGATAGTTAAAACGTCTTCGTTTTGGAGGAATGTTCTGTTTGTCACGGGCCACCAACCATACCATTACCCCGGAAAGGATAACCACACAGGAGACCAGTCCCAACAAAAAAGAGATGACCCTAAGGGCAGTTCCGGCATAATCGCCCAAATGAATCCGCAAAAGGGTATTGGCAACGCCGGCCGAGTAGGTGTTGTTGGTCCGTGGATCCGTTTCGGAAACAATTTTCCGGTCCCGAAACCGGTATGTGCGCTGTCCCGTACCATTGAATTTTACATTAGGGGCCAGTTTTCCCGTAAGCGTAAGGTGCATATTGGTATCCCCGTAATTGTGAAGTTGTACCCCGGTTATGTTAAAATTGGGCCATTCCGCTCGGGTCTGCTCCAAAAACGGATCAATCCGAAAAGGGTTTTCCAGGGGGATACCGTGGGAATCATAAACGGCTTGGGCATAACCCAAATCGGCATTCATTTTGGCTTCATCCCCATCATAAAGTCCCAGTTCCAGAGGAAAGGTAAAAATACCATTGATCATAAAAAAAGCCCCGGTAAGGGCATATACAAACTGGAAAGGAAAACCGATAAGGCCCAGTGCGGTGTGTGCATCGGTCCAAAGGGTCTTCAATTTTGTCCAAGGCCGGAACACATAAAAGTGGGATACTATCTTTTTCCAATGCACCAGGATTCCGGTAACAATGGCAAAAAGAAAGAAGAAGGCGGTAAATCCGGAGAGATAATATCCTATGGGATAAGGGATTTGTGCAAAAAAATGCAGGCGATACAGGAACTCGCCCAGGGCGTAGGATTCCATATAAGTGTTTGTATCCCCGGTATCGGTATCCAAATAAAAAAAAGCGGCATTTTGGTCTTCCACCCTTGCCAAGGAATCCTTGGAAGCCCCAAGGCTTACACCAATATTGCGGACGTTGTAATAGTGGTTGAGTTCCACATCGCGCCCAGTAAGGGTGTGTTTTAGGGCAATCTGGGCCAATTGCCTGTCCAAATCAAGTGGTAACTGATCGTTAACCGTTACTTTATGACTTAATTGCCAGTTGGTTACCGCATCCCTAAAAAAGGAAAAAGAGCCCGCGAAGAAAATAACGTAAAGGGCCACACTGATTACAATACCGCTTACGGTATGGGTGTGAAAGAGGATGTTATGGCCCCGTTTCTCCATTGGGCTACGCCGTACCGGTTGTCAGTTTTCCAATATAGGCGGCCAAGCTTAGAAGGAGAAGAAGCAAGAGGTAAATACCCCATATTTTCCATCCGTTACGGGCAAGGAAAGCCCAAATCATAAGGGCTATCCATAGCAAGTATGTGGAAAAGGATGCGGTTATGGCCACAATACCGCGATCCACCCAATGGCCCAGGGCCACATGGCTCATGGCGGAGACCAGGTACCCTCCCAATAGGGCCGCACTTATCTTGGCAAACCTGCTCCAGACCGATGGGGAAAGGTATTTTGGATTTGCAGGCATATTAACCAAGACCTATTTCTGCCAAGAAAACCAGTGCGAAAATACCCAGAAGGGATATGCCATTTAAGATCCGCAACGGACGTACCAGTATGATCAGGCTTCCCAAGGTCATTAAGGAGATAATAAACACCAAAAATCCAGCACCCGGACCAAATCGGGCAAGGGTTAGGCCAGCAGACAGGACCAAAAGGAAAAGCCCCAAGACCCTACCGGTCATGGCGTTCTTGGCGCACCATTGCTCAAGGCGGGATGCAGTGGGTATTTTCATTTTTTTTGAGCTACAGTAGGATAGGTAAAAACCACCCAATATGCAAAAGAGGGTAAAGCTTACCATAGGGTCATCGATTTAGAAGGGCATAGGTGGCACAATGCCAAATAAACTCGTAGTCCTTGCCCCGGTACGAGCCCGGAACAGTTTCGTTATAGGTGGTTTCCACGGTGTAGGTCGATGGCCATGGCAATGAAAAATACACCATACCCTCGGCATCGGTTTCCAGGGTCTTGGACCAGAGCTCCGGAAGGTATACTTTTAATTCGTTTTGGGGCAATGGCTTGCCTTGGTATAGTACTTGAAGCCCTATTTGTCCATTGTCCTGTTCCAACTGCCGAATTAGTAGCCCCTGGGAAGGTTCGGAGGCCGTAGGGGCAATGGTACTTCCCACTTGGATTCGGGCGGTAGCACGGTACTGCGGTTTAAAAATGCCAAAATCGTATTGTGTATAATCCAATACCCCAATGGTATCATTGTTTAAAACCACGGTGTAGGTGCCTTCTTTTTCAGGGGTAAATCGGGCTAGATAATGATCCGTTTTCGCTACGGGTTTTAACAAGGTCTTGGAGCCATCCGGTCCCAGTACCCAGAGTCCAAAATCCGCTACATTTTTAAAAGCATCCCCGGAAGGATCTTCTATGACCCCATACGTATATTCCCCAAAGAAAACTTTTACTTCATGGACTTTTCCCAGTTGTCCGGTTCCCTGGGTTTCTATCCACATATAGTGGGCAAAACCA
>JBCCZF010000492.1:0-3045 GCA_039188035.1 Bacteroidota bacterium
GCCATTGGCGGCACCATGTACATCGTAGGAGCCTTGGTGATGGTATACAATGTGGTTATTACCATCCGGTCCGGAAGCAAGGTAGAGGACGAACTTGCCGAGGCGGCGGCATTGACCCGAGTGTCCAAACGAAGAACTGTTGGGGAAACCTTCCATACCTGGTTGGAACGCAAACCCATACAATTGACCATCCTAGCCACCGTGGCCATTCTCATCGGGGGAATTATCCAGATAGTACCCACGATATTGGTGAAATCCAACATCCCCACCATTACCAGTGTAAAACCCTATACCCCACTGGAACTGGAAGGGCGCGACCTCTATATCCGAGAGGGATGTGTAGGCTGCCATTCCCAAATGATCCGTCCTTTCCGGAGCGAGGTAGAACGCTATGGGGAATACGCCAAGGCCGGGGAGTTCGTGTACGACCATCCCTTCCTTTGGGGAAGCAAGCGTACCGGCCCCGATCTCCTACGGGTCGGGGGCAAGTATACGGACAGTTGGCATTTTAACCATATGTACGATCCGCAGAGCACCTCCTCCGGATCTATTATGCCGGCCTATCAGTGGTTGATACGCAACACACATGACCGCAGTGCCATACGGGACAAGATGGAGGCCATGGTTACCCTTGGGGTTCCCTATTCCGAGGAGGATATCGCCCATGCGGACCAATCCATGGAGGTACAGGCCACCGCTATAGTGGAGCGACTCAAGGAAGATCCGGACATCAAGAGATCTATGGAAGAAAGTGCCGCCGGTGGCGGGCCGGACTATGTACCCATGAAAAATCGTGAAATTGTAGCCTTGATCGCTTATTTGCAACGTTTGGGAACGGATATCAAGGTTAAGGAAGTGGATGAAATAGTATTGGAAAAATAAAAAAACAGTGATGCTGAAATTTGTAAAAAACCATATGGAAAGTATAGAGGGTATAGCCACCTACCCCATGATATCGTTACTTATTTTCTTTGTTTTCTTTTCCCTGCTTTTCTGGTGGGTCTTCACTGCGGGGAAAGACTATATTAAGGAGGTAAGCGAACTCCCCTTCGAAAAAGATAACCAATCCAAAGACCAAACCCTATGAAGCATACATCGCCCTGGTGGATACGTATCCCCGTAGTTTTTTTCCTGATTTTTGGACTGATGGAGTTTTTTATCGATTCAGGGGACAAGCCCGCCTTTATCGAATATCCCATTGCACAGTTCTTTCTATTGGTGGTATTGCTGATCTTGATCGCTATCGAAGTCATCTTAAAATCCATCGAGAACGTCATGTTCCAAACCCTTTCCGAGGAAGGCAAGGAGCGGTATTTGGCCCAAAAAGCCAAACAATGGGACTGGACGTGGCTCAAGAGATTGTACAAAAAATCCCTGGGCTCAAAACCTATAGAGGCAGAAGGCGAGATTATCCTGGACCACAATTACGATGGTATCCGGGAACTGGACAATAAGTTACCCCCCTGGTGGGTCTGGATGTTCTATGCCACCATTGTATTTGGGGCGATCTACCTGGCCCGTTTCCACATCTTTGGCGGGTATGACCAAACCCTGGAATACGAACAGGAAGTGGCGGCGGCACAGACGGCCATAGAAGAATATAAAAAGACGGCCAAGGACCTGGTGGACGTAAACACGGTGGAGCTGCTTACGGATGCCTCGGACCTGAGCGCGGGGAAAACCATTTTTGAGACCAATTGCGTAGCCTGTCACATGGTGGACGGCGGCGGCGGGATAGGCCCCAACCTCACCGATCGGAATTGGATATTGGGCGGCGGTATTAAGAACGTTTTCAGTACCATCTCCGAGGGAGGCCGTGATGGCAAGGGCATGGTAGCCTGGAAAAACATATTGCAACCTTTGGAAATGGCCCAAGTAGCCAGTTATGTCCTTCAATTCCAAGGCACCACCCCGGCCAATCCCAAAGCTCCTGAGGGGGAAATCTGGACAGATCCCGATGCACCCGAAAAATCAACGCCGGGGCAGGAAAAGGATTCCGCACCCATGGTGTCGGATTCCACTACCGTGGCCCTGAACTAGAATCAAGGGGATGCGGCATAAGAAGGTCAATTCCCTCCAGACCTCGGGGACCTATCCCCGGAAAAGGGGAGGATCCAGTTAGCGATAGCAACCCATGGTACAAGACCAAGAGAATTTTAGGGACAGCATAGGCACTATAAACGAGGAGGGCAAACGGGCCTGGGTGTTCCCCAAAAAACCAAGTGGCAAATGGTATGCCTATCGCAAGTACGTGAGCTATATGCTCCTGGCCTTTTTGTTTATTTCCCCTTTCATCAAGGTCAATGGGAACCAATTTCTTATGTTCAACGTATTGGAACGCCGATTTAACATCTTTGGCTTTCCCTTCTGGCCACAGGATTTCCACCTCTTTGTGATTTCCATGATTATTGGGGTTATCTTCATTGCCCTTTTCACGGTTGCCTTCGGGCGTATCTTCTGTGGATGGATGTGCCCGCAGACCATATTTATGGAAATGGTATTCCGCCGTATCGAGTATTGGATAGACGGAGACCGAGGTGCCCAAATGCGCTTGGACCGCCAAGCCTGGAACGGGGAGAAAATCCGGAAAAGGGTATTAAAATGGACCCTCTTTTTCATTATTTCCTTTCTTATCGCCAATGTATTCCTGGCCTATCTTATAGGAAGTGACCAATTGATGCAATATGTAGTGGATGGCCCCATGAAACACCTGAGCACCTTGATTTCGCTCCTGGTCTTTACGGCCGTATTCTATTTTGTCTTTAGCTGGTTCCGGGAACAGGTCTGTATCATTGCCTGCCCCTACGGGCGCATGCAGGGGGTGCTGTTGGACAACAAATCCATTGTTGTGGCCTACGACCACAAAAGAGGAGAGGCCCAAAAGGGACGCAAAAAATGGCGCAAGAACGAAGACCGCGCCGCCCTGCGCCATGTGGACTGTATAGACTGTCACCAAAGCGTCCTGGTATGCCCCACTGGAATCGATATTCGGAATGGCACCCAGTTGGCCTGTGTAAATTGTACCGCCTGTATCGATGACTGCGA
>JBCCZF010000493.1:0-3040 GCA_039188035.1 Bacteroidota bacterium
CAAAAAAATGGGTGATTTCGAAGTCCTTCCAATTCCCCAGGAAATGATTGTAAAAGGGCCAAGTGAACTGACGCCCCAAGAATTACAGACCTTTTTTGCCAAGGACGGAGTGAAGGCACCTCCTTTTGGGGGTTTGTTAAGCCATCTAAGGCCAAGTAAAGATACAGTGGGAGCACAATTGGTATTGGCTATGGATAAGAACCTGGATCTAGCCCCGGAAGGATATCATCTTGATATAAGAAATACAAAGATCATCCTCACGGGCAAGGACGGGGCCGGACTGTTTTACGGTTGCAAGACTTTGGAGCAGTTGATGGTCGATGCCGAAGAGCAGCAGGTAAATCTGCCTCGATGTACCATTACCGATTATCCCTTGCTTGGTTATCGCGCCGTGCATTGGGACATAAAACATCATCTCGAAAAAACGGAATACTATTATGACCTTATCGACAAATTGGCCAGTTATAAGATCAATGCGGTTCTGGTTGAAATTGAGGACAAACTGGCCTATGGGCGCCAGCCCAAGGTAGCTTCCGCGGATGCCCTTTCCATTACGGAATGGCAAAAACTAAGTAACTATGCCAAGGACAGACATATAGGGATAAGTCCACTGGTACAGGGGCTGGGACACGCCTCCTTCATCCTAAAACATCCGGAGTACGAACATTTGCGCGATAATCCCAAGAGCGATTGGGCTTTTAATCCTTTAGATCCTGAGACCTATGAGGTCCAATTTGATCTATACCGGGATGCCATGGCGGCCACGCCCCATGGAAAATTTCTACACGTGGGAGGGGATGAGGTGCATACTACGGGCCGGAATTCGGGAAAATCGGCTTTGGAATTGCAATTGGACTGGTTGGGCAAGGTCTGCGTTTTTGCCGAGACGCATGGGCGAATCCCCATTTTTTGGGACGACATGCCCCTAAAGGAAGCCGGTGTGTATGACCCCATGTTCCAACCCCAAATGACCCAGGCACAGGTAGATTCCATTTGGGCGGAGAACGAACACCAACTATCGGCCTTTCTGGATAAATTCCCTAAAAACTGTATTTATATGCGATGGAACTATAGTTCCCCGCAGGCCTTGGGCAATATCAAGGCCATGGAGTGGTTCAAAACCAATGATCTTGAGGTTATGGGGGCTACGGCTGGGCAGACGCGATGGGTACTAATGCCCCAAAACGAAAGCAATATGGAAAACATACAATCCTTTGCGCGCAATGCCATCAATAGCGGATCCAAGGGGTTGTTGCTCACCTTGTGGGACGATGATTCGCCTCATTTTGAACTCTACAAACGTGGAATCATCGCTTTTGCGGAAAATACCTGGTCAGGAGATCAAAGGGATAGGGAGGCCCTAAAATCGGCGTATCGGCAGCGCGAATTTGCCCACATCCTAAAAGATAGCGAAATGGCCTTTATCGACAGCTTGGAGGCCCCTGTAGCTTTCTGGAAAAATGCATTGTTAAAGGGCAATAAAAGGAACTTTCTCAAGGCCATGGAAGATTCCCTCGAAAAAGGGATTATCGATTTGCCCAACCCCAATGAAAAAGGCACCTGGACCCAAACCCATTCCGGGCGCCTCGAAGAGGCGGAGGCCATTTTGGCCACAACGGAGGGTGTGGGCCAAAAAATAAAAAGGGCACAGGAAAGTGCAATCCGAAATCCATATACACTTGAGGTGTATGAACAGGTAAATCAAATGGCCCGTTTTGCCCCGAAGGTACTTTTGGCCTTAAAAACCTATGATATGGCCAAAAACCCAAAAGAAGAGGCCATAGCGTTGGAGGCCTTAGAACTGCTCCAAAAGGAATTTGAGGGACTACGCAATACCTTGGAGACCGTATACGGCAAAACACGTATTTTAAGTAAACCGCGGAATTACGCTTTAGATCAGGACCATCATTCCCATTTGGCCAACCAATCGCTTAATTTTGATTGGCAATTTTATGCGGAAATGCTGTTTTTTGAAAAGCTGGAAAAGGCTTTGTTAGTGCTCTAGGTACGGGAAAGAGGGAAGGCTAAAGTATGGTGGTTGTTTAGGTGCCCCGAGAAGAGCCACAGCTTTACTTTTTTTTACTTTGGATTGACCGGACATAATGGATGTCCCTGAGTTCAAGGATGGCAGGGGATGCCAATTTGCCCGCAAAAGACTTATTTCCCATCCTTGTCCACCACAACCCTTTGGTCCCTGTTTGCTAGATCCCAAGCCGTATGGAAAATAAGCTGCGTTCTGCTTTTAAGCAGGTCGTAATTGATCTTATCCGGGGTGTCACTGGGGCGATGGTAATCGTCATGCGTTCCATTAAAGTAGAAGATTATGGGAATATTATTTTTGGCAAAGTTGTAATGGTCGCTGCGGAAGTAAAAGCGATTGGGGTCATTTCTATCATTGTAGGTGTAGTCCAGTTCCAACTGGATATATTTTTTGTTCGCTTCTTCCGAAAGTTCATGAAGCTCTGTGCTAAGCCTATCGGATCCAATAAGGTAAATATAATTTTGGGATCCTTCCCGTTTGGGATCTACTCGGCCGATCATATCAATGTTTAGGTTGGCAACGGTTTGGTCCAAGGGTATAAGTGGTTCCATATCCGTATAATATTGTGATCCCAACAATCCCTTTTCCTCCCCGGTAACATGTAGGAAAACAAGGGATCTTTTAGGTCCTTTCCCGGCATCGGCCGCTTTTTTGAAGGCCTCTGCAATTTCCAACATGGCTACAGTACCGGAGCCATCATCATCAGCGCCGTTATTGATATCGCCATCCGCTTCCATGCCAATATGGTCCAAATGGGAGGATAGCACCACATATTCGTCCGGTTTTTCGGAACCTTTCAGAAGCGCTACCACATTTTCCGATTTCACTTCGGTGTTCGTACTTTTGACCTGCAGTTGCAAGGTTACCGCAATTGCTTTGGCCATTTCGGACTCCCCTATTTGCGGGAACAGTTCCTGGGCCACTTCGGAATATATGAAAAAAGCGGCCAGAGCTTTTTTCTTGGGCTTTAAGGCCATACGGCTATTTCCATTATTTTTC
>JBCCZF010000494.1:0-3027 GCA_039188035.1 Bacteroidota bacterium
AAAACGGTGGGCCTTGATGTAAAACTCTATGGAAAACCGGCCCGAAATGCATTTCATGCGCTATGCAAACGGCTTCAGGACAACCTCATCGAATTTGTGGCCAGTAGAAGTTTTGCCGGGGAGACCTCGGAAGAATTGGAAATACTGAAGTTGTTGCTGGCGAGTCGTATCTTTTTTGAAGACAAACTCTATAAACTGGCCTTCAAAACGTTGGAGAATGCGGAAAAAATGGCCGTCCCCCTGGATTTGTACGCCATATTGAACGAAATCTATCATACCAAGACCCAGTACGCCCATCTGAATCCCCATTGGAAGCTGGAAGATATCTTAAAATTATCGGAAGCCAACATGGGGTTTTATCAACAAGACTTTCAGTTGAACAGGGCCTATGCCGTGATCAAATGGAGACTGGAAAGCGTGGAAAACAGTTCCATACGCGAGATCATTCAAAATACCTTTGTGGAATTCAATATAGCCGTAAACGAAACACTCACCTATAAATCCCTGTTCCAATTAATGGAGATAACGGCTACCGCAGCGGAGCTGCTAAGCGATTATTACACGATATCTCCCTTTATGTTCGAATTGTACGTTATCGTCAACAAAAAAAGCAAGCTCAAGGACAAACATCGCTACTATCATTTGCGTATTTTGAATTTGTTGGCGGTCACCCAGTTTAGAAATAAAAAATTTCAGGCTTCCATGCGTTTGGCAGATGAAATGGAGCAAGAGATGCAAAAAGACAGTTATGCACACCAAAAATACTTCTTGGAAAAGGTTACGGTACTAAAGGCCCTGAATCATAACTTTACGGGAACTCCCGAAAAGGCAATAGCGCTGCTTCAAAGTTTCAAAGAACAGTCCCTGGACATACAACTTTTAACGACCATGTGCCTTTTGCAGCAGGGTCATTTTTCCGAAGCTTACCAAATTGTAAAAAGCCTTACCCATAGTGATACCTGGTACGAGAAAAAAATGGGTTGGGTATGGGTGGTAAAAAAGAACCTGATCGAAATACTGCTGCTCATGGAATTGGACAAGTTGGACCTTGTTCTTATAAGACTACAGCGGTTCAAGACCAAGTTCACCAAAACGCTCAAGGACAAGGGGGAACAACGGGTTTTGACCTTTGTGGGGCTCATAGGTCGGTATTATGAAAATCCAAGGGAGGTGGAGACCCAAGAATTCCAGGAGGAGGTCGAAAATTCCTTTGAATGGCTGGGCAAGGAGCAGGAAGATATTTTTGTCATGAGTTTTTATGCCTGGCTAAAATCCAAAATGGAACAGGAAAACCTGTATGCCGTAACTTTGGGGTTAGTAGGTGAAAAAAGAGCTACTTGATTTGAAAAAACTATTTCTCCTGTGCATTTTGGCTTCCTGTGCCCCTAAACAGCCCCCTACAGGGTTTACCAAAATCGATATATCCCCGGACTTGGAAAGTCCGCTTTTCAGTTCCACCGAATATCTGGGAAATCCCTTGGCCCTGAAAACCGAATTTGGGTACGACAACGTAGCAGATCCTACTCGATACGTAAAAAAATCCACTGCAATCGTTAATACGGATAGTTTACGTCTTATGCGGTTTACCGAGCTCACCCGAATGCACCCGGATACCCTGCAACTCATCCTGTTCGAGACCACGCCCATCATCAGCCAGGAACTGCTTATAAAAATCGCAGGCGATGATTTTAAAACCACATTCTACTATGTGACACCACGACCCATGGACGAACTAAAGCTCAAAGTGCTTGAACAACGGCTTAGCCTAAAGGCGATTCCCGTGAAACAAGGGGACACCTTATTGGGACGTATCTATTACAAAGCTTTTTGCGAAGCCGGTTGCGAAGGGGAAATTGAAATACAAGGCGATTTTAAAGCTGAACTGGGTTGGAAAAGTGGCTTGTATTAATACCAAGGGCGATTCCAAAGGACGCTTAAGCATATGTAATCCCCGGCGCTGATTACACCCCTATTTTGTTTCTAGCAAGTAAAAAACAGTATTCCTTACCCTCATTTTGTCACAGCAACTGGTAGTGTGCATTGGTCTTTTCCGTATTTTTAAGCACCGATTTCCACTTAAAAAACTGGGTTATACAAACATGAAGAAATGACTTTTTCCATCCTTACCGAACACGATGTAGACGCCAAAATGGAGCTGCAGGTCCAGGGCCTCTTTAAACAGTTAAACGCCTCCCTTAGCCCGCTCTCGCTGCAATTGGTCCTGCAACAGGCCAGCCCAATAACCGCCATAGGCTGCACCGTGGGGGATACTTTGGCGGGCATGGGCCTTATGGCGGAGTATTCCACGGTTTCCGGCCATAAAGGTTGGATCGAGGATGTGGTGGTAGACCAAGAATACAGGGGTAAGGGAATAGGACGTAAACTCATGGAAGAATTGATCGCCGTGGGCAAACAAAAAGGACTTACCGATATTCTCCTATTTACCGGATATCATCGGGAAGCGGCCAATGCACTATATCAAAACCTGGGTTTTCAGAAAAAGGAAAGTCAAATTTATATCCTAAGACTATGAGCTCCATGACCAAGGCCCAATGGCAGGAACGCCTGGCCCTCTACGATATCTTAATAGACCAATGTCCGCGATTTGAACGCAAAGGCAAGACCATGCCCTATACCTCTGCCAACGGCTATATGTTTTCCCTCCTGAACAAGGCCGGGGAAATTGGCATCCGCTTTTCCAAGGAAGTACAGGAAACCTATTTTAAAACCATGGAGACCGGGCCTTACACCTCCTACGGGGCCACCATGCAAGGCTATGTCCTAATTCCGGAGGTTCTTTTGAAGGACAAGGTACGGATAGCCCAATTGCTCGACGAAAGTTATGACTATTTTATGTCCCTGGAGCCCAATACCCATAAGAAGAAGTAACTGCATGGGGCGATACAGCGATTTTCCTTTCGCTACGCAAAAAATCCATTTTGTTTCTTCCCCTTAACAATGCGCATACATTGGAGGTGATTTAACTATCACCAGGTTTTGGAAAACGCCGCATGCCCATATATCTTT
>JBCCZF010000495.1:0-3025 GCA_039188035.1 Bacteroidota bacterium
CGCTTGTAAAGCCATTAGCGTGCCCGGTGCATGCCAATGGTCGGGTGTTGCATTAAATATTGCATCCAAGCGATTATCTTCCAATACGTTACGAACATCTTTTTCCAGCTTGGATTTGTACCCTAATTTTTCCCGACAATTTTTATCGGCTTTTTCAAGTTGGCTATCCATTACATCGCACAGATATAGGAGTTCGACGTTATTCTCTTTCATACCTATTCCTTGAATAAATGCCCCATAACGTCTTCCCAAACCTGCTATAGCTACTTGTATTCGGTCATTGGCACCAATTATCTTTGAATAGCTTTTTGCGGACATACCCGTTCCTGCAAGCGTAAGTCCGGTTGTTGCCAATGTGGTCTTTTTTATAAAGTCCCTTCTTGATGATTCCTTTTTCATAATATTTAGTTTGAAATTTCTGTTATCGCCACCTTATCCGGTGAGGCTTTGTATTAATAGCTCTTATTTTATGGCAGTTCCCTAATTTTCACATTCCTAAAGCATACCTCGTCGCCGTGGTCCTGCAACAGGATATGGCCCCTCTCAAAGTTCCCGAAACCTTCCCACTTCCGGTACTTACTGTAGTTTACGAAGGCGTCCCACATTTGGGTGTTGCGCTCGTACTCTACCACCTTTATCCCGTTCAGGTAATGGGACACCTTGTTCCCCCTGACCTCTATCCGGGCACGGTTCCACTTGCCGATGCCATTGAAGCGCTTTACCTTTAAGTTCTTATCGAACATCTGCCCGTTGGCCGGTATCAAATCATACAGCGAGCCCAGGGTCCTGTTGCCCAGAAGCCCTTTCTTGGCATCGGGGTGCTTCTTGTCGTCCAATATCTGGAACTCGCACCCTATGGCGGAGCCACCGCCCTTGTTTATATCGCCCTGAACAAAATACTTGATGCCACTGTTGGCCCCATCGGTCATCTTGAAGTCGACTTCCAGTATGAAATTCTTGTACTGGTCTACGGTTACAATGTCGCCACCGTTGCCGGATTCGGCACCATCGGCCTTTTTAACCACCAGCGTGCCCTGGTCTATGTGCCAACCCTTTGCGGGGAACCTGTCCAGCTTGACGCCGCGCCAGCCGTCCGTGGTCTTTCCGTCCCAAAGCAGCTTCCAGCCTTCGGCCTCCTCCTTCTGTGTCAGTTGGTTTTCCAGGTAGCTTACCTCCCTTACTTCTGCAGGCATATCCCTGCGCGCGCCCTTGAGCTCATCGGTCATGATGTGGATGTTGCGCCAACGGATGCTCTTCCCGGCCAACTCTTCATCACTGCCAATGCCGTGTACCTGCAGGCCGATGAAACCTTCCGCAGACGTGGCATCCACTAGATTGGAAGTCGGTACTTCATTGACCCATGTACGGATGGAGTTCCCTATGGCCTCTACACGGTACTTGTTCCATTGACCGTTCTTAAAGGCCGCTTTGGAGGCCTTGTTGTACTCCAAAGGGTAGAGCCACCCGCGGGCACTCTGTTCGTATATGCCCCCCGACCAGCGGCGGTCGCTGTCGTCGCACTCTACCTGATAGCCGTACACGTTGCCGTTCTCGTTGCTGTTGCTGCGAATCTGCACACCCGAATTCAACCCACTGTCCATCTTCATCTCATACTCCAGTATAAAATCGCCGTAGCGTTTCTTGGTTACCAGAAATGTGCTCGAGGTATTTGTCTTGCTTATCCCAACGATATTCCCATCCTCTACCTTGAAATCAGCGGTGCCCTGAAGGGACTTCCACCCCCTGAGGTTTTTGCTGTTAAAAAGCTCCATCCACTTGGAACTTGATTGGCCGTTGGACATCAAACCGAAACCTAGCAGTAAGGCCCCTAAAATCAGATTTCTCTTGTTCATTGTCTATTAGATATTGTTCTTTATGCTGGTTGTACAGATGTATCCTTCTTTAAGTTCCCGATCCTAAAATTTCCTTATTAAGTTCTCAAAGTCTAGAAACAAGGTTTTGTTATTGTGTTTAAAAGTTAAGGTTTTGGCTTTCCTTTCGGCCTTTATATAAGGAGAGTCATAGCGCATATATTCGGTATTGACCACATGCCCATTAACTTTAAAATCTTCTCCAAAGACCAACTCAAGATCCTTGTTATTGGAACCGTAGTTGAGTTTTAAACCATTTGTGTCGAAAACCACCTTATTGTTCTTTATTTGCTGAACAAACGCTTCAAAAGAACCGTTCTCACTTTTTGACCCGGCTTCAATTATCCAGAACGATTTTTTGCCTTTCTGAATCAAGTCATCATTTTCACTATCACGATAAGCAAGTTGAGATGCGCCGATCAATGCACAATAGATATCGTCCTTTTTTCCAAAAGCATAGTTACCTTCCACTATTGTGGTATCGAACTTTTTTTGGGGAAACCAAGCATGGGTATAATCCAGCAAGTCCATTTCTATCTTTCCCTTCTTCTCTGGAATATTATAAATAGACAGGTTAATATTTTCATGCTGTGCTACATGAGGAAAGCGACCATAAGCTAACCAGTAGTTTGGCGAGTGGAAATCAACATCTTTTTCTACAGCCGGATGGTTATGGAAAATACTGAAGTGATCGCCTACGTTCATGCCGGCCACGTGTTGTTGGCTTGCATAATCCCCCGGATGATGGTTTTGTGCCGCGTATACGGAATGGTCCTTTGTCCTGTAGGTGTAAGTATTGCCTCTTTGTATGGCCACCCCATTGGTCTGGGGGTTTAAAAATCTAGCAATGGCCGGTTCCAAGTGCGACCACCTCACCAACGAAAAGTCAAGGACTTTAAACCCACCGAGGAATTCATTCGTGAACATCTTGTGGGTTCGAATGGTTTTCATGGTGTTGCGAATAATCTCCGGGTTCGTAAAGGCTTCCATACCCCATTGCATCATCATGCTACGGTCATCCGTACCATAATAGCCCTCTTTTTTCAATTCATTGATGTCCAGTCCATTGCTCTGTTTTACAATAGTGCTCAAAGTATCTTTTGCAATCTCCCTCAACACCGGGGGCAAAAGGTATTTTTGGGTTACCATCATCC
>JBCCZF010000496.1:0-3019 GCA_039188035.1 Bacteroidota bacterium
AAAAGCACAGGTTCATTTTACCTTGGGATCAGATCAGCTATTGGCCGGGAGACTGGAAATTCAGGATGGGGGCATGACCTATGACAATGTGCTTTTTTTTACCCTGGATAGGAAAGAGAAAATCAGGGTACTGGCCATTGGCCCCGGAAATCCAGAATTTCTTGAACGTATTTATACCCCTGAGGAGTTTCGTTTTGAAGCACAGAACATTAAAACCTTAAATTATGGGGATCTGGAAACCCAAAACCTTATCGTTCTCAATGAATTGAAAAATATTCCCAATGCTTTGATTACCAACCTCCGTTCGTTTACGGAGAAAGGTGGTTGGCTTGCCGTAATCCCTGGGGCAGGAACAGATCTGGATTCCTATAATCGGTTGGCAGCCCATTATGGTCTTACGGCCTTTGAAAAGGAAATAACGAAAAAACGAAATATCACGGATATTGCATTTGCGAACCCCTTGTATGAAAACGTGTTTGAAAAAAAGGTGACCAATTTCCAGTATCCCAACGTATTGTCTTATTTTGGGATACGTTCCAATTTCCCAACAATCCTGGCATATGACAATAAAGCACCCTTTCTTTTGGGTGGTAATGGCACCTATTTTTTTAGCGCTCCCCTCTCCCGGCAAAATTCCAATTTCAAGAACTCCCCTTTGATCGTACCTACTTTCTACAGTATGGGTAATGCAAGTTTAAAACTTCCGAGCGTATACACGCCAATGCAGCAGGGTGTCCACTTGGATGTCCCCATAGCCTTGGAGAATGATCAAATCTTGGAATTGGCCCAAGGCGATTATCGCTTTATCCCCTTGCAAAATCCCAGGAAAAACAAGGTAACCCTTACTTTTGACGAAAATCCCAAACGTCCTGGTATTTATAGTATTTATAAGTCCGGGGAAGCAATAGGACATTTGGCTTTTAATCATTTGCGCGAGGAAGGCGACCTAAAGTACCTGAACAGCGATAGGGGGGGCGTTATGGATTCCATTGCCGCCCTGTTTGCTTCGCTAGAAAAGGAGAGCAGTATAAACGAGCTTTGGAAATGGTTCCTTATTTTAGCGATACTATTTCTTTTGGCTGAACTATTCATCCAAAAATACTTTCCATGAACCTATTGCTAAAATCTGCCGTTATCGTGGATCCCGGGAATACTGTCCTGCACGGAAAAAAAAGGGATATTTTGCTGGAAAGGGGAAGAATTCAAAAAATTGCCGCTAAAATAACACCTTCTAAAAAAGCCAAGGAGGTCCGTTTGCCCAATCTTCATGTTTCCCCAGGTTGGTTCGATGGTAGTGTTAGCTTTGGTGAACCTGGCTTTGAGGAAAGGGAAACCCTGGGAAATGGTTTGCAAACGGCTGCGAAAAGTGGTTTCACCGATGTAGTATTGAATACGGATACCTACCCTGTTCCGGACGGTAGTCCGGATATGGTATTTCTGAAGAATAGGGCCCAAGGTAAGGCCACCAATCTGCACCCCTTGGGCTGCCTAAGTGCCGGGGGCAAGGGAAAGGACTTGGCGGAGCTCTATGATATGAACAACTCCGGAGCCGTTGGTTATTATGACTATAAGGCACCTATCTCCAATGCCAATCTTTTAAAGATTGCCCTCCAGTATTGTCAAAGTTTTAAGGGCTTGGTGCACTCCTTTCCCGTGGATTCCTCCATAAGCGGTAAGGGAGTGGTCAATGAGGGTCCGGTATCCACGCGATTGGGTTTAAAAGGTATTCCGGCCCTCGCTGAGGAAATCCAGATTGCACGCGATATTTTTATTCTGGAATACGCCGGGGGTAAATTGCATATACCTACCTTGTCCACGGCCCGGTCCGTTGAATTGGTTGCCGGGGCGAAAAAAAAGGGGTTGGATATAAGTTGCAGTGTTGCTGTACACAATCTCTGGTTTTCGGATGGGGCCTTGGAGGATTTCGACTCCATTTACAAAACCGCACCTCCCTTGCGCTCCAAAACCGATATCCAAGCTTTGATCAAAGGCGTAAACGAGGGTACCATAGATTTTGTGGTCAGTGACCATAGACCTTTGAATGTGGAGTTGAAAAAAGTGGAATTTGATAATGCCGCCTATGGCACGGTGGGATTGGAAAGTGCCTTTGGAGCATTGAACCGTATTTTTGGTGCGGAAATGACCGTGGACATCCTTACTCGGGGTAAAAGTCGCTATACTGTGGAAAAGTATCCAATAGAGGAAGGGGCCATGGCCCAACTTACTTTGTTTGACCCCGATTTGGAATATGTTTTTGAAAGGAAACACATTAACTCGTCTTCACAAAACAGCATCTTCCTAGGGGAAAAACTCAAAGGGAAAGCCTATGGGGTAGTCAATAACGGATTGGCAATTTTGGAATAATGTAAAGGCGAATCCATCCGACGGTTTGGATAATAGTAGTTTCTACTTCGATTCGAAAAGTTTAAAAGACCTATAAATCAGTTTGTTACAATGGATGCCCAAAGTGGAAGGACTACGGCCATAATTGCATACATCACCTTGGTGGGTGCCCTTATCGCGATTACAATGAACGCAGAACCCAGGAATGCCTTTGCCCGGTTCCATGCCAGACAGTCCTTTGGAATCCATCTTGGTTTTCTGGGGTTTGCCCTCTTTTTGAGTAGATGGTTCAGTTGGTATGCCTGGTATACCCTGTATTTGGTGTATCTGGGTCTTTTGGTCTATGGCCTTTTGGGAGCGGTTAAGGGCAAGGAAAAACCCGTTCCTTTTTTGGGCCCCTATTTTCAAAAATGGTTTACCTTTATTCCTTAAATGACTACCGCTCCCCTATCTTTGGAACATCGTATTAGACCCTCCGCTTTGGACAGGGGATCCGTACCCGCACTATTTCTTTTTCACGGGTATGGCAGCAATGAGGAGGATTTGTTTTCCTTTGCGCCGGAACTGCCCGAAGAACTCTGTATTATCTCCGTAAGGGCCCCTTATACGTTACAGCCTTTTGGTTATGCTTGGTATGCGATTCATTTTGATGCCGAACAGGGGAAATGGAGCGATG
>JBCCZF010000497.1:0-3007 GCA_039188035.1 Bacteroidota bacterium
CTGGACAATTCCAGACTTGTCCGCATACAAATGCGCCTGGATCCCCGGGAAAACAAGTTCATTGGAGCTTTGGACATAGTTAACAAAGGATATCCCGCCGTTGAACTCCATAAACAATTGCAGGAAAAAGACGAGGAAGCCTATATCACGGAATTTGAAGAAAAGGTGGGCGGGGATTTTTTGATAACGTCCTATGAATTGGTAGACGAACGTACAGATCGCCAAAAGGTTTCGCAACGCTTAAAATTTGACATCGAAGATGCCCTTAAGGGAAATATGTTTTATCTAGACCCTTTTTTATTTAAATTCTTTGCCCAAAACCCATTTCAGTTATCCAAAAGAAGTTACCCTATAGACTTTGGATACCCTAGAAGTTACAAGTATCAATTTAGCCTCCCCATTCCCGAAGGTTACGTTATTGAAGAACTTCCCAAAAGTAGGGCCGTGGCCGTTGAAGGTCAAAGGGCCATTTTAAGGTTTAGCGCACAAAGTGATGGGAAGCAGGCCAGGCTCTCCTTCACCTTGACCTTAAAAGCGTCTTATTTTTCCGATATGGAATATGAATCCCTCAAGGCCCTTTTCGCCGATGTGGTGGATATTCAAAAAAACTCCTTAATCGTTCTTCGAAAAAAAACCGCGGCACCATAAAGGCATAGCCCGTACTACCTGTAACCGTTGTGCTATGGGTACCATTCATCCGGGACATTTGCGGTGCAGACAAACAAGGCTGTGCACCGTAGCCATTCCAAAGGTTGCATTCCATTTGTACCGCCTAAATTTGGGGAAGACCAAAATGATTAAAATGGTTATCTTCGGATTCCCAAGCAAGCTTGCATGCGACAGTATTCACTTTCTTTTTTTACCCTGGCCATCCTATCCATACTTTTTATGGGATGCGAATCCGAGCCCAAGGCGGAAGTCGTAAAAAAGCCCAACATTATCCTTATTATGGCAGATGACCTGGGCGTGGAGACCCTTGGTGTTTACGGCGGCCAAAGTTACATGACCCCGAACCTGGATCAATTGGCGCAGGACGGTATGCGCTTTGATCATTGTTACTCCACCCCACTCTGTACCCCTTCCCGTGTGCAACTCATGACCGGGAAATACAACTTTAGGAACTACATAGGTTTTGGCCTTTTGGATGCCAAGGAACGTACCTTTGGCCATGCCCTGAAAGCGCAAGGTTACCAAACCCTTATCGTGGGGAAGTGGCAGCTTTGGGGCAATGCGCACCAACAAAAACTGGCTGGGGACAGAACGGGAACACTTCCACAACTGGCCGGATTTGACGATTATTGCCTTTGGCAAGTAAAAGAACGCGGGTATCGGTACAAAGACCCCCTACTTACCATTGCCCACAAGGGAACGATAGATTTTCCAGGAGGTTATGGGCCGGATGTCTTTGTGGAACATATGGGTGCTTTTATGGATCGCCACCAGGACCAACCCATGTTTATTTATTATCCTATGGTACTCACCCATGACCCTTTCCGTCCCACTCCGGAAAACCCTGGTTTCGAGGCCTTTGTCAGTGCTTCAAAAACAAACGATACAACATACTTTGGGGAAATGGTGGGCTATATGGACAGTTTAGTGGGCAAAATCGTGAAAAAAACCGAAGATCTGGGTATCCGGGAAAATACCTTGATTTTATTTATCGGGGATAATGGAACGGATCGGGATGTTATCTCCATGATCAATGATACCCCGCTTCGAGGAGATAAGGGCCATACCACCAATGCAGGAACCCACGTCCCCTTTATCGCAAATTGGAAGGGAAAAATAAAGGCGGGGAGCGTAAACCCAAACCTGGTGGATTTTACGGACTTTATGCCCTCACTTTTGGAGGTGTCCGGGGGTTTGGCAGCAGATAGTCTTGCCTTGGACGGCCTTAGTTTCTATCCCCAACTCATCGGAAACCAGGCCAAGTCCAGGGACTGGATTTATTGTTATTACGCCCCGCACTGGGGCAAATTCAATCCCAAGAGCTATGTACAGAATCAACGGTGGAAACTCTATGGAAATGGGGAATTCTACGATTTGGCGAAAGACCCACGGGAAAAAACGCCTTTGGATCTGGCCAGCCAACCTGCAGAGTTATCCCCCCTTATCCAGCAATTTAACAGTGTCCTGGAAACCTACCCGAGAACCCAATAAAGATCTTGATTATGCGACCACTATATTCAATACTACTTTGTACAGCCATTGGTTTGTACTCCTGTTCCAACAAAACGAAGGAGAATGTCCAAAAAAATAAGGCCAGACCCAATATCGTTTTTATTATGGCGGATGATCACGCCTATCAGGCCATCAGTGCCTATGACGATAAATTGATACAGACCCCAAACATCGATCGGATCGCCAAGGAAGGGGTTCTTTTTACCAATGCCAGTGTAACCAATTCCATCTGTGCACCGTCGCGGGCCGTTATCCTTACCGGGAAACACAGCCACCTAAACGGAAAGATCGATAACCGTATGCCGTTTGATACCACGAATATTACCTTTCCCCAACTCCTTCAAAAGGCAGGATATCAAACCGCCATGTTCGGAAAACTACATTTTGGCAACAACCCAAAGGGATTTAACGAATTCAAAATATTGCCGGGCCAGGGCCATTACTACAACCCCGATTTCATCACCAATACCGGGGATACCACCATTACCGGCTACACCACGGATATCATCACCGACCTCACCTTGGATTGGATGGCAAAACGTCGTGATACCGCCAAACCCTTTTTATTAATGTACCTGCACAAGGCCCCACACCGTCCCTGGATGGCGGCTCCCCGCTATTTTAAGGAATACACCAAAAAAAGCTTCCCGCTTCCGGAGACCTTGTTCGACGATTATGCCACTCGGGGAACAGCGGCCAAAACGGCTGAAATGCGCCTTTTGGAACACATGAAATTCTCGTGGGACCTGAAGGTTCCGGAAAGGATAACCACGAACTTGGGTATCAACGAAAAGCGAGCCAATCCGGCAAGGCGTCTGAACCCGGA
>JBCCZF010000498.1:0-3003 GCA_039188035.1 Bacteroidota bacterium
CACAACATTTTCCGTTCACCGCAAACCACTTTATGTACCTTTATCGTGTTGATCCCAAATCAATACTTATGCAAAAAATCTACTTTGGCATCCTACTGCTGCTTACTTTTGCCGTTTATGGGCAAAAAACAGAGGATTTGAGCTTTCCCGCTGCTTCCACCAACGCCACGTTTACCTTGTATCCCAACCCCGCCACGGGACATACGGTGTATATTACCACGGAAAAGAACGCAAACAAGGACATCGTGGTATACGATGTGTTCGGGGAGGTAGTCCTTAGGGATCGTATACGTGACAAGGCCTTGAACATCTCAAGATTGATTGCCGGGGTCTACGTGCTCCAAGTATCCGAAGGCAACCAGACCATGACCCGGAAATTGGTGGTCAAGTAAGCCATTTAGCCTGTTTTACCAAGTAAACCTGAGGACTTCACGAAGCGAACAAACGGAATCATTTGGCTATTTTTGCAGAAGCCCTATGATTCCAACTGCCAACATCTTTACCCTTTCCTCCCCCATTGAATTTGAGACCTTGGCCCTGGAAATCTTTCGTTTCCAATACAAAAAAAACAAGGTATATCGGGAGTTCTGTGATCATCTGGGTCAAAGCCCCGAACAAGTAACTTCATTAATTGACATTCCGCATTTGCCCATTGGCTTCTTTAAGACCCATAAAGTACTTTCAGCGGATACGGAAATAGACACCATCTTTTCCAGCAGCGGTACTACGGACCAACAACCCAGCATGCACCATATTGCGGATATTACCGTATATGAACAAAGCTACCTTACCGCATTTGAGCACTTTTATGGGCGTATCACCGATTATTGTGTATTGGCCCTACTCCCCTCCTATTTGGAGCGCCAAGGTTCTTCCTTGATTTATATGGCGGATGATTTAATCCGAAAAAGCGGACATCCGGACAGCGGTTTTTATTTGAACCAATGGCACGATTTGCAAAAAACACTAGTACGATTGGATGCCCAGGGTACCCCTGTCCTATTACTGGGTGTTTCCTTTGCCCTGTTGGATTTGGTGGAAAAATATCGCTTTAGACTTGGCAAAACCATTATTATGGAAACCGGGGGTATGAAGGGCAGGCGCAAGGAGTTGATCCGACCGGAATTGCACATGCGCTTAAAGGAAGGCTTTGGCGTATCCCAGATCCATTCGGAATATGGAATGACGGAGTTGCTTTCCCAGGCCTACTCCAAAGGCGATGGCATCTTCTTTACCCCTCCTTGGATGAAGGTCATTGCCAGGGATACCTTGGATCCCCTATCCCCCCAACACTTGGGAAGGACCGGTGGGTTAAATATCATAGACCTGGCCAATATGTACTCCTGTTCGTTTATTGCCACACAGGACTTGGGAAGGGTATATGAAGACGGGAGTTTTGAGGTTTTGGGCCGTTTTGACCATTCGGATGTAAGAGGGTGTAACCTCATGGTGCCCTGACCCGTAAAGCGCTGTGCCAAAAATGTCCGTTGATATGTATTAGGCAGCATTAGGATATCTTTTATAAGAGCATGTCGCTTGAGTTTTAGCGTCCGATAAACTACGGTTTAGCTCCACTTGTTTTTTTAATGAAAATCTCAATATCCCCGGGATTCGGACGTTATGTTATCCATGCACAACTTTTAATCGACCCGTATGTCCCCAGGTACCCCTACTTCCTTACAACGGATACTCGTAGCCTTGTTCGCCATTGGCACTGTATTGATCGGTCAAGGCCAAAAGATAAAAAAGACCGGCATCCCGCGTTGGGTGAATCCAATTGGTTATACCTCCGAAAAAACAAATGACGACCAAGGAGGCTATGCCTATCTGCTATTGGATTTTCAGGAAAACCTTGTGGAACAGCAGGTCTATAGGCACTACGCCATAAAAATATTGAATACCGAAGGCATACAGGCCATGTCAGATATCGATGTATCCTATGATCCCTCGTATCAAAAATTGGCTTTTCACCAAATACAGTTGGTGCGGGACGGCACCATTATTGATCGCTTGGAGCAGAGTACTATTAATGTTTTTCAAAGGGAAACACAGATGGAACGCTCTTTATATGACGGATCCCTTACCGGTGTAGTCAACCTATGGGATGTTCGGGAAGGGGACATTATAGAATACGCATTCTCGACCAAAGGCTTTAACCCCATCAACAAAAAACACTTTTCCACCACATTTTATCAGGAGTATACCACCCCTGTAAGCCACATATATCAAAGGCTGGTCACCAATTCCTCAAAGAGGATACACTACAAGTTATTGGATGGGGCCGTTCCACCAAAAAAACTGAACACGGCTGGAACCACGGATTATATTTGGGACTTGGACGGTTCCGATAATCTCCTGTACGACAGTAATGTTCCGCCCTGGTATGACATCCAAAAAAGGGTGTTCATTTCAACTTTCGAAGACTGGGGCCAGGTGGTGGATTGGGCCAAGGAGCTATACACCACGCCCAAGGACCGCCTTGAGGTCTCCAAAACGCTAATGATGGAGAAAGAACCATTGAACGAACGCATAATCCAGCTAATCCGTTTCGTTCAGGATGAAATACGGTATTTGGGCTTTGAATCCGGAATTGGGGCGTACAAACCAAACAATCCGGCGAAGGTGTACCGCCAACGCTATGGCGACTGTAAGGATAAATCCTTGTTATTGGCTTCCTTGCTTCGGGAGGAAGGGATTTCCGCTTACCCCCTATTGGTAAACACACAGATTAAGGATGGCGTAAAGGATCTTATGCCAAGCCATAACGTATTTGATCATTGCATCGTCTATTTTAGTTTTGAGGATACCGATTATTTTGTAGATCCGACCAGCTCCAACCAAGGAGGAAATCTGGAAAATCTTACTTTCCCAAAATACGGGGCGGGACTGTTGATAAAACCAGGGGAGAATGAGCTCATCGCCATTCCGGAGAACAGTAAACCACAAGTGATTATCACCGAGAACATCGTAGTAGATTCCATTGGAGGGGGCGCTAGTTTAAAC
>JBCCZF010000499.1:0-3002 GCA_039188035.1 Bacteroidota bacterium
CCCGAATACCGGAGCCTTTCGCTTGTAAAGGTTTCCTCGTTCCTCTCGAACTCACTACTCGCCTGGTTTAACAACAAATCCGTCCTTACCCGCCACTTTTCCGTAACATGATCGCTCTCGAATCCCACTTGGTATTCAAATTCCCGCCTACTGGTTTCCCTATTTATGTCTGCTTGGCCGTAAATTTCAAAAATCCAATTATTCCAGGGATCCTCAAAATTAATATCCTGCAACTGTGCCAGGTTTTTGTCCGCAATTTTATATTGGATCTTGTCCGCCAAGTCGGATTCCACCAAATAGGGCAATAGCCCAGATTTAATGGTGGCCACCAGGCCCCTACGCACCTCATCGGACGTCATATTGGCATTGGTGTCGTACGATTTTTCCAGTTGGGCACCCTTAAAATAGGCCTTTCCCTCAAACTCCAGTTTATAGGTACGCCCACCACTGCCGTTGGCTATATCGTAGATAAAAAGGTTTAGATTGGAGAGGCCTTGGTCCCTAACGTGGCTCACAAAATTAATCTCCTGCTGGATATAGCTCCGTTCGCATCTGCAATCAATAAAGAGCTTTACGGACTTTTTTTCCAAATTCGGTTCCTGGGAAAAGACACCGGGCGATAAAAGCAGCGCACCAATCACAATGTATACAAATCCCCAACATCGATACGGGCCATACTTCATTCTAAACGACTTTGTTCTTCAGCGAACAACAAATATAACCTCTGTAACAAGGAAAAACCAACGTTTTTATACAATAGCCTGCACAAATTTTATCACCTTTCCCCGGCCCATACCCAAGTTGGCCTATTGAGCAAAGTATCCCTTACAAAAAAACAAAGATTCCTGTATGGCATAGCGCTACAGCGTGTAGGCCTTACACTTCCCTATCCATATCCCAGGCTTCCAAATAGTCCGCAACGGTCTTGGCAAACAAACTGCCCAAGGCACCATTCACCACTCTATGGTCATAACTATGGGAAAGGTACATTTTACTGCGAATACCAATAAAATCCCCTTCCGGGGTTTCTATTACCGAAGGCAGTTTTCGAATAGCGCCCAAGGCCAAAATACCTACCTGGGGCTGATTGATTATAGGCGTACCAAAAACACTTCCGAAAGTCCCTACATTGGTAACGGTATAGGTACCATCCCGGATTTCATCCGGCTTAAGTTCGCTATGGCGCGCTCTTTGGGCAAGGTCATTTACCGCTTTCGCCATACCCACGAGGTTCAATTGATCGGCGTTCTTGATTACGGGTACGATCAAATTCCCATCGGGAAGTGCGGCGGCCATACCTATATTGATGTTTTTCTTCCGGATAATCGTATCCCCTGCCACGGAAATGTTCATCAGGGGGTAGGCCTTTAAGGCTTTGGCCACGGCTTCTAAAAAGATGGGGGTGAATGTTAGTTTTTCGCCCTCCCGTTCCTGGAACTGGATCTTAACCTTGTTGCGCCAGTTGACTATGTTAGTAACATCTACCTCTATAAAGCTCTGCACATGGGCCGAGGTAGAAACACTATCCACCATATGTTGGGCAATTAACTTGCCCATACGGGACAGGGGTATAACTTCCTGGGTATGATTGGGCGGGGCTTGCGGTGTGGAAACGGTTTGTAGCGACTCCTTATCTGGAATCCCGGCCCGGGAAGCCGATACCTGTTCCATCCCTTCCCTTTCTGTTTTCGGAGGCTTGTTTTTTCGTTGTGACAGATAGGCAAGGATATCATTTTTGGTGACCCTCCCCTCTGCCCCGCTACCGGAAATGGCATCGAGTTCTTTCTGGGAAATCCCTTCTTCCTTGGCAATATTCCGGACCAATGGCGAGTAAAACCGACCAGAGTCCATGGTTGGCATCGGAGGATGGGCCGTTTCATGGGCCACACTTAAGGTTTCCTCTACCTTGGACAGGGTGGTTTCGGATACATTTTCTTTGACAGGCTCCTTTGGCAATACAACCTCGGGTACGATTTGTGCGGATTCCCCAGAAGTACCGTTGACCTCTATAATGGCCACTATATCCCCAACTTTGATAACATCGTCGATGGCAAAACGTTGTTCCACCAGAACGCCTTCTACCTCGCAAGGAACCTCGGAATCTACCTTGTCCGTGGCAATCTCAAAAACGGGATCATCCATTTCAACCACATCACCCACCTCTTTGAGCCATGTGGTCAAGGTGGCTTCGGCAACACTTTCCCCCATCCGAGGCAATTTTAGTTCAAACTTTGCCATATTGATCGTTTAACTGCTCCTTTTGCAAAACTATCAAAAAAGTACCCAATGGTAATGCCCCGTATATTGTAGGCATCTATCTACCTTATTGTGCCTTTATGGAGCTTTCAAAAGGAATTCGATTTAAAATACTCCGCCCCAGAGTAACCTCGTCCGCATATTCCAGCTCGTCTCCCACAGCAATACCCCGGGCTATTGTGGAGGTACGTACCGGTAGTGACTCCAATTGTTTGTAGATGTAAAAATTGGTGGTATCCCCCTCCATAGTAGGACTCAAGGCAAAGATAAGTTCTTGGATTCCCTTTTCCTTAATCCTTGTAATTAAGGAAGCAATGGTAAGATCTTGTGGCCCAATACCGTCCATTGGGGATATTTTTCCGCCCAACACATGATACAGTCCTTTGTATTGTCCTGTGTTCTCCAAGGCCATTACATCCCGGATATCCTCCACCACGCAAACCAGGCTCTTATCCCTTTTGGGGTTTGCACATATTTCACATAGGGCCGTGTCCGAGATATTATGGCACTGCCGGCAAAACTTTACGTTTTCCCGAAGTTTAAGAAGGGCATTGGACAATTGGACGGTCCGTTCGCCAGGCTGTTTTAGCAAATGTAATACAAGTCTTAGGGCCGTCCGCTTACCGATACCCGGCAGTTGTGACATCTCGTTCACCGCATTTTCCAAAAGTTTTGAGGAGAATTCCATACCGGCAAAATTACGTACTATTTTATCTTTTTGTACTTTGCCCTGTAAATAATTAGCA
>JBCCZF010000500.1:0-2999 GCA_039188035.1 Bacteroidota bacterium
GATTCCCTGCCGATCTCACTAGGTGAGAAGTGATTTTCCAGCCGAAAGACGATAACGGAATAGTGTGGCTATGGGAAATATAGGAAAAAAGCAAGGAAAATAATTCTACGACTGTAACAATTGTATTTTTACCCGGTCTTATGCCTAACATACCCCTGGAAAATATGACATCCCATGTACCAACCATAACAAACCCCAAACGTATTGTAATCATAGATGCCCTTCGGGGGTTTGCCCTGGCCGGGATTGTCTTTACCCATATGTTGGAAAACTTTGTGGCTGCCCCCATTCCCCAAAAAGTCGCGGAGGCCATGAGTACGGGTTTTGTAGACCAATTGGCGGAGGGACTGGTGAATTTTCTCTTTCGAGGGAAGTTCTTTGCCCTGTTCTCCTTTCTTTTTGGCCTTAGTTTTTTTATCCAAATGGATAATGCCAGCAAACGAGGCAGCTATTTTGGTTGGCGGTTTCTATGGCGCTTGATCATTCTGTTTGTGATAGGTTTTGTCCACAGTATGTTTTACCGCGGGGATATCCTTACGCTATATGCGTTTCTTGGGGTTTTCCTTATCCCCTTCTTTCATTGTGGCAACCGATGGATATTGGGCTTTGCCGTAATCTTGTTTTTGGGGCTGGGCCGTTATATGGTTTTTTTTATTACCCAGGGCGAAAATCTCTTTATGCAAGCGAATTTGAATCCGGAAAGCCCCTTTTTCGAGGCTTATTTTAATCTCCTAAAGGAGGGCCCCTTTCCCAAAGTAGCGGTTTCCAATGGTATGGAAGGAAACCTGATGAAAGCCGAATTTCAATTTGGTATCTTTTCACGGGGCTATCTCACTTTTGGTTTCTTTTTATTGGGCCTGTATATGGGCCGACTGCAATTTTTCAAGAACTATCTTACTGAAAAACGATTTCTAAAACGGCTGTGGATAGGTTCCTTGGTTCTGCTAGGTGTATCCGTAACGGGCATGTCCCTTATTTTTGCGAATTTAGGCCCTGAGGTCGACTTCAAAACGTGGCCCGCCCTGTTTGGCCTCACCTTTTATGACCTCTTTAATTTGGCCCTTACCACTTTAATGGTAGCCGTTTTTGTACTTCTGTACAAAAGAGATGCAGCCCGTCGTTTTCTATCCAAATTTGCCCCCTATGGCCGTATGGCATTGACCAACTATTTTTTCCAGAGCATTATCGGTACGTTTCTTTTTTTTGGTTGGGGCCTAGGCTATATTGGCCAGATACCACACCGATATGTATTTCTTATGGCCCTGGCCATTGTTATCACCCAGATGGCCCTAAGTTCATGGTGGCTAAAACACTTTGCTAATGGCCCTTTGGAATGGTTATGGCGCAGTTTGACCTTTTTTAAGGTGTATCCCCTTAAAAGAAGCGACCCATAGTTGGGCTATAGGAATGGGGGTTATGCCCCAACGATCTGCTTGTTTCCCCGATAATGGGTTTTGACTGGACTATACATGGGTATTTTGGTTACCTTTAGGCAATTAAATGTATCATGACCCTTACCGATTCCCTTCTGGATTTTTTTCTGGAGACCCGAGAACATTCCGAAATACTTTGTCAACCCCTTGAAATCGAGGATTATGTGGTGCAGCCCGTAGTAGATGTATCCCCGCCCAAATGGCATTTGGGACATACCACATGGTTCTACGAGGAGTTTATCCTAAAGCCCCATGCCCCAGGCTACCGGCTGTATGATGATGATTTCGCCTTTGTCTTCAACAGCTACTATGAAACCGTAGGGAAACGGGTGATCCGTTCCGATCGGGGCAACCTTTCCCGGCCTTCCGTGGAAAAAGTGTATGCCTATAGGGCCTATGTGACCCAGTCTATACAAAAACTGTTCGGGGAAAACCAGGACAAAGAACTCTATGATTTATTGGAAATAGGTATCCATCACGAAAAACAACATCAGGAATTGTTGTTGACCGATATCAAATACATCTTGGGCAATAATCCACTACTGCCTGCCTATTCCGATGGTTTTAAGGCACATCTCCCTGAAACTGTTACCCTGGAGTGGATTCCCATGGAAGCAGGCATTTATGAAATAGGCCATACCACGGATGCCTTCTGTTACGATAATGAGTTGGGAAGGCATAAGGTGTACCTACATCCCTATGAGATGGCCCACCGCTTGACCACGAACGGGGAATATCTGGAATTTGTGAATGACAAAGGATACCAACGGTTTGACCTATGGCATGCGGAAGGTTGGGATTGGGTGAACCAAAAAGGCATTAGTGCACCGTTGTACTGGCATAAAATCGATGGAGCCTGGTGGCAGTATACCTTAAACGGCCTGCAACCCGTAATACAGGACGCTCCTATTACCCATATTTCCTACTTTGAGGCTTTTGCCTTTGCGCAATGGAAAGGTTGTCGATTGCCTACGGAATTTGAGTGGGAGGCGGCGCAGCAGTACCTGGATTGGGGCAGACGGTGGGAGTGGACAGAAAGTGCCTATCTCCCCTACCCCGGATATACCAAGGTTCCTGGCGCCCTTGGCGAATACAATGGAAAATTCATGGTAAACCAAAAGGTGCTGCGCGGAAGCTCCGTGGCAACACCCAAAAACCATGCGAGGTATACCTATCGCAACTTTTTTCAGCCACGCTTGCGGTGGCAATTCACCGGACTGCGCTTGGCCCGCTAATTCCTAATACGCCCCCGTAGGTTTCAATACTTCATTTTCGACTAAGCACCCATGCAAAACAATACCGAGATTACCTTTGAAACTGCGTTTGAGCGCGAAGTATATCAGGGGCTGACCGATTTTCCGAAGCATCTTTCCTCCAAATACTTTTACGATGCCCGTGGCGACAAGCTTTTCCAGGATATCATGGCCATGCCCGAATATTACCTCACCAATAGCGAATTTGAAATCCTGGATACCCACACCCGGGAAATCAGTTCCTGGTTTTTCAAAAAGCAGGAAAAATTCGACCTTATTGAATTGGGGGCCGGGGATGGAAAAAAGACGAAAA
>JBCCZF010000501.1:0-2987 GCA_039188035.1 Bacteroidota bacterium
ATGGGTCGTGGCTAAAACCAGGAATGAGGGAACGCCGCCGTAGAATGAGCCATTTGGATCCGCAATGCATAAGAAATGTCATTTTTAGGGGTCTGCACCCATTTTCCTTTTCCAAGAGGGCGGTATATTTGATGTCATGATACTTTTTGGCAAGAAGGATAAGCTGCAGATCATCACCTTTAAGACCTACGGCACGGCTACCCATTTGTATGTACGGGGAAGGGCCTTGGAGGATGAGAACATCGACCTCTCCCAAAAGGGCTTTTTTCAATTGCTATGGAATACCTGGAAGCGTTTTGAGACGGACGAAATCAAGTACAATCCTTTAACCATACAATTGCCCAATGCAACAACGGTTTCCGCAAAAACAAACGGGGACGGATACTATCGTATAGATGAGGCGGCATCGGATCTGTCTTCGATGACGGACTCCGAGGGATGGCTCGAATATACCATATCCTATTCCGGATCGGCCTTGGGTCGGGAGATATCCAATGAAAACCGCTTTTCCGGAGAAATGTTGATTCCGGCGCAAACCGCGGATTTTGGGGTTATCAGTGATATAGACGATACTATCCTGCATACGGGTGTGGTATCTTCCCTAAAATGGCGGGTGGTGCTGAATACTGTTTTCACGCGGGCGGTAACACGGAAACCTTTGGAGGGAATGGCAGAATTTTACCATCGCTTGCATGGGGGCAAATCGGGGAACCGGGCGAACCCTATTTTTTATGTGAGCCATAGTCCTTGGAACCTATATCGATATCTGGAGGTATTTCTCGGGGCCAACAACTTTCCCAAGGGACCGGTCATTTTAAGAAGTATGGCCAGCTTTAGTGCGCATTTTTCCAAATCCCAAATCCCGGAAAAGCAAAAGGAAATCATCAATATCCTTAAGACCTATCCCACCTTGAAGTTTATTTTAATAGGGGATAGCGGGGAGCGGGACGCCGATATTTATATGGAAGTAGCAAGGGCCAACCCCAACCGTATACTTACGATTTATCTGCGAAGTGTACAACATAAAAGGCGAATGCACCGGGTACGCCGCCTGTTGGAGCGGTTTAAGGGAACTCCTGTGATCCTGGTTACGAAAACAGAAGATGCGCTGGCCCATGCGCGGCAAAAGGGGTTCATTGCCAAAAAATTGGGACAAGAGGGTTCCAGCGTATCCAAATTCCCGGATAAAGGTTAAAACAGCCCATGGATTTCCGCATCAATTTTGTTGATTACTTCCCCCAGATCTTCGGGATTGTCCACAAAGTTGAGTCGGTCAACATTGATTATCAAAAGTTTTCCCTTGCCGTACCCATGTATCCAGGCTTCGTAGCGCTCGTTAAGTCGACTTAAATAGTCAATTGAGATTGAATTCTCATACTCCCTTCCCCTTTTATGGATTTGTTCCACCAGATTGGGAATGGAACTTTGCAGGTAAATTAAGAGTTCTGGCGGTTGCACCAAACTTTCCATAAGCTCAAAAAGACTTTGGTAATTGGTGAAATCCCTATTGGTCATTAGGCCCATGGCATGGAGGTTGGGCGCGAAAATGAAGGCGTCCTCATAGATGGTCCTATCTTGTATTACGGTCTTGCCACTTTCCCTAATCCGAAGGATTTGCCGATATCTGTGGTTCAGGAAATAGATTTGAAGGTTAAAGCTCCAACGTTCCATCTGGGTGTAGAAATCGTCCAAATATGGATTGTCCACAACGTCCTCAAAATGGGCCTCCCATTTGTAATGTTTGGCCAGCAGTTTGGTTAGGGTAGTCTTTCCGGCACCTATATTTCCAGCAACGGCAATATGCATTTTACGGCAGGTTAGGTTTGTAGTCAACGAGGGATTAAAAGACTGTTTTGAAATGTGCAATTAGTCCCAATAGCCATCGCGATTAACGAAATAGGGCGCAAAAAGGGCCATAAAAAAACAATTGACATAGTTCAAAACAGTCTCTAAGCGTCACAATATACAAGATTAAGCGAGGAAGTGAAAATCTTTGGAAGGATATACGATAAAAAGATAGGACGATTGATCACTGCACCTTTTTTATAACCCATCTTGAGTTTTAAGGTTCAAGTGAAAACTATGGATTCTGTGCCCGGATGAACGTTTTTTGTGGCGCATAGGAGATCTACGTGCCAAAAAAGGACAAGATATGGGTGCAACGGACAAATTTGCAGCGAATTTTGAAAACTCAGGATGCGTTCAATTTGTTTATTTGTGAAAGTTTGTACCTTTGACGGCTAAAATCAAGGAGGAAAGATTTGACTGATTGCAACCTCTAATCCTGGATTGGATTCAGGATTTGGCTTTGTAAAAGCCGATACCGATGGAAAAACCGGTGTAAAAAATGCTAAAGCAGTTGATCTGAAGCGATTATTCAGATTAAACTCCTACCAAGCCTTTTTTACCCAAAACCCTCCTTACAACAATAAAAGATATGCCGTATTTATTTACTTCCGAATCCGTTAGTGAAGGACACCCTGATAAGGTGGCCGATCAAATTAGTGACGCTCTTTTGGATCATTTCCTGGCCTTTGATCCCGAGAGCAAGGTAGCTTGTGAGACCCTGGTAACCACGGGACAAGTGGTCTTGGCAGGCGAGGTGAAAAGTGAAACCTATTTAGATGTACAGAATATAGCGAGAAACGTCATCAATGCCATTGGCTATACCAAGGGGGAATACCAGTTTAGTGGGGATTCCTGCGGGGTCATTTCCTTGATTCATGAGCAGTCCCAGGATATTAACCAAGGGGTGGATCGAGGTGCCAAGGAGGAACAGGGTGCCGGGGATCAGGGAATGATGTTCGGATACGCTACCAAGGAAACCGAAAATTACATGCCCTTGGCCCTGGATGTCTCACATAAGATTCTTCAGGTACTGGCCCAGTTGCGTAGGGAGGGTACAGAGATTCCCTATTTGCGGCCGGATGCCAAGGCCCAGGTAACCTTAGAGTACTCGGATGATAACGTTCCCCAACGGATCGATA
>JBCCZF010000502.1:0-2981 GCA_039188035.1 Bacteroidota bacterium
CCAAACCTTTTGGTGACTACGGGACTGCACGACTCCCAGGTACAGTATTTTGAACCTGCCAAATGGGTAGCAAAACTCCGGGAGTACAAGACAGATGACAACCTTTTGGTATTCGACATTAATATGGAAGCCGGCCATGGTGGCGCTTCCGGGCGCTTTGAGGCCCTGCGGGAAACCGCAAGCGAATACGCATTTTTACTGGATTTGGAAGGAATATCCGACTAATTCAAAAAAATTATTAATTTTGCCCATGGAATTGGGAAAACCGCTCCGTGTTCCCAAAAGCCATAATGAATCGCCTATATGGAAAATAAGATCAGTGCTTGCAGCAATGTCCTAGAACTTATAGGAAACACGCCCCTCATTAAACTCAACCAGATTACCGCTAATTTCAAAGGAAATTTTTACGCTAAAGTAGAAGCCTTTAATCCCGGGCATTCCTCAAAGGATAGGGTAGCGGCCTATATTATTGAAGAGGCGGAACGAAAAGGGATTCTCTCCGAGGGAAGTACCATTGTTGAGACCACCTCCGGAAACACAGGCTTTAGTCTGGCCATGGTAAGTATTATAAAGGGATATGATTGCATACTTGCAGTATCCTCAAAATCATCCAAGGATAAGATCGATATGCTTCGTGCCATGGGGGCCAAAGTCTATGTTTGCCCGGCCCATGTGAGTGCGGACGACCCCAGGTCCTACTACCAAGTCGCCAAAAGGTTACACGAAGAGACCAAGGGATCCATCTACATCAACCAGTATTTCAATCAGTTGAATATGGATGCGCATTACCATACCACCGGCCCGGAGATTTGGGAACAGACCCAAGGCCAGATTACCCATTTGGTGGCATGTAGCGGCACAGGGGGCACCATTTCTGGAACGGCCCGGTTCCTTAAGGAACAGAACCCGGACGTAAAGGTCATTGGGGTAGATGCATACGGATCCGTGTTGAAGAAATATCATGAGACAGGGGAATTTGATACCAATGAGATCTATCCCTACCGGATCGAAGGACTGGGCAAGAACTTGATTCCGTCCGCCACGGACTTTGAGGCCATTGACGAGTTTGTAAAGGTTACCGATGAAGCAAGTGCACACACCGCCAGGGAAATTGCAAAGAAGGAAGGTCTGTTCGTAGGGTATACCAGTGGTGCCGTGATGCAGGCCCTAAAACAGTTGAACGCCGAGAACCGTTTTACCAAGAACCACAATATTATCGTCATTTTTCCAGATCATGGATCGCGGTATATGAGTAAGGTCTTTTGTGATAAATGGATGGAAGACCAAGGCTTTTTTGACAGCAAAACGGTTGGCGATACCCAGGAAATACAGTTTGTGAAATAAATACAAAATTCGATTTTTAGCTAAAGGGACTCCTACTGAATAAGGAGTCTCTTTTTGTTTGGCCCCACGTCAAGTTCCCGTCCATCGTCATTTTAAACGGCCCATTTTTTACCGAAAAAAAACTTCTATTGGGGAGTTCCGGACAACCGCCTATGAAGACACGGTAAAAATCCATACTTTTGCTGACAAAATCAACTAGGCTACATGAGAGATTTGTTTGATAGGATTATCGAGAATAAGGGCCCCCTGGGCAAATGGGCCTCACAGGCCGAAGGGTATTTTGTTTTCCCCAAATTGGAAGGCCCCATTTCCAACCGTATGCGATTCCGGGGCAAGGAAGTTATCACGTGGAGCATTAACGATTATCTGGGATTGGCCAATTTGCCGGAGATAAAGAAGATTGATGGCGAGGCGGCGCTTGAACATGGGGCCGCTTATCCCATGGGGGCCCGTATGATGAGTGGCCATACCGATTATCACGAGCAGTTGGAGCGCGAACTGGCCCAATTTGTACACAAACAAGCTTCGTATCTGCTTAATTTTGGATATCAAGGGTTTATGTCGGTAGTCGATGCCCTGGTCACCAAGGATGATATTATCGTGTACGATGTGGACGCCCATGCCTGTATTATCGATGGGGTACGGCTTCATATGGGCAAACGATTTACCTTTCAGCACAATGATGTGGGCAGCCTGGAAAAAAACCTGGAAAGGGCCACAAAATTGGCGGAGAATACCGGCGGGGGAATCCTGGTAATTTCCGAAGGTGTCTTTGGAATGCGCGGGGAACAAGGAAAATTAAAGGAAATCGTTGCCCTAAAAAAGAAGTTTACGTTTCGCTTATTGGTCGATGATGCCCATGGCTTTGGTACTTTGGGGAAAACTGGTGCCGGGGCGGGCGAGGAGCAGGGGGTTCAGGAGGACATCGACGTATATTTGGCCACCTTTGCAAAATCCATGGCAGGTATTGGTGCCTTTGTTGCCGCCAACCAGGAAATCATCGACTACCTTAAATACAACCTCCGATCCCAAATGTTCGCGAAATCCCTACCCATGGTATATGTTAAAGGGGCTTTGAAACGATTGGAAATGTTGCGCACCATGCCACAGCTCAAGGCCAAGCTTTGGGAGAATGTGGATGCCCTCCAAAACGGCTTAAAAAGCCGTGGTTTTGATATTGGTAACACCAATACCTGTGTTACCCCAGTATACTTAAATGGAAGTATCCCTGAAGCCATGGCCCTGGTAAAGGATCTCCGCGAAAACTACGGAATATTCTGTTCCATAGTAGTTTACCCCGTAATACCTAAAGGATTAATTTTACTTCGTATGATTCCGACGGCCACCCATACCCTGGAGGATATCGAGGAAACATTGGAGGCCTTCTCCGCAATACGGGACAGATTAAGGAACGGGACGTACAAAAGGTTGTCCGCCGCAGTGGCGGCCGCCATGGGGGAATAACCTCAAACCTTTAATTTCCCGGATTTGCCCATAGGCCCTGCCCTGTATTTCACCGAAATGGGGCAAGTGGACGCGGTTTATCCTGAACATTTGTCGGGGCCCAAATCGTCTAGGGCATTTCAAGAATACCATTTGAAATCAACAACGTTGGAAGTACGAAATACGAAATCCCA
>JBCCZF010000503.1:0-2981 GCA_039188035.1 Bacteroidota bacterium
TGCCAGCCCTGCGGGAGGAACGTTCTCCGGGACGGCGGTTACCGGGAATAGTTTCGATCCCGCTGTGGCCGGCATTGGCACACACACCCTTACCTATTCCTATACGGACGGGAACGGATGTACCAACACGGATATGACGAGCATTATCGTACATGATCTGGTATCTCAAGTAGGTACAACCGCTACTTCCTGTGCTTTGGATGGAACGAGTTATACCCTTACGATAGAACTGAACGGTACGGCGGCCTTTATGGCAACCGGAACCGGAGCACCGGGAACCTTTGTGGGAACTACGTGGACCTCCGACCTTATAGCCGCTGGAACGGACTATAGTGTGGACTTTCAGGATATCCATGGTTGTAACACCCTTACCATTGCCAATGTGGCGCCCGTTTGTTGCGTCTTCGATGTAAGTTGCCCTACCTTCCCCGCTACCGAAGTGCAATGTTACGAGGATTTGCCTACGGCAACCCTCCTTAGCGAAGCGGAGTTTGAGGCCCTGGGCAACGGGGATGGGATCATAGGGGATATCCCCTGTGGGGTAATTGGGATTACCGCTACCAATAGCCCCGATACCGGGAATTGCAATGTTCCCGTTATCCGGACCTATACGGTCACCGAATATCAGGACGGCAACGGCAATGGTTTACGGGACCCGGGGGAAAACGTGATACTCAATACCACGAACTGTACACAGACCATTATCATAAACGATACTACCAACCCGGTATGGACCAATGCTCCCTCCGATAGGATCGTGGAATGTAGCGGAACTATGAATACGGACAATGCGTTTACGGATTGGTTAAACAGCTTCTCCGGTACCGACACCTGTGGTACTGCGGTGGTTGCCCACAACAGTGCAGGTCTTAGCGATCTTTGTGGTGCCACGGGCACCGAAACGGTAACCTTTACTTTGACCGATGCATGTGGCAACTCCATTGCGCAGGAAGCTACCTTTAGCGTGGTGGACACTACGGCCCCCGACTTTGTAGAAACCCTGCCCCCAGACATTACATTGGAATGTGATGCCACGATACCATTGGCAGAAATACTAACGGCCACGGACATCTGTGGAACTGCCTTGGTGGCGTTCAATGAGGTTAGGATAGACGGTAGTTGTGACTCCGATTATACCCTGGAACGGAGTTGGACGGCAACCGATCAATGTGGCAATACGGCCATACATATGCAGACCATAACCGTACAGGATACCACAGCACCAACTTTTGTGGGCGAATTGCCACAGGATGGCTTTGCCCAATGCAGCAGTATTCCCGAAGCACCTGAGCTAACGGCAATGGACAATTGCGGTACTGTTGAGGTAACCTTCACGGAGACGGAAATTCCCGGGGACTGCACCAACCGGTTTACAGTGATGCGGGAATGGGTGGCCACAGATGCATGTGGCAATGAGACCGTCCATACCCAAAATATCCAGCTGGCCTGTGAAATAGAAATCTTCAATGCCGTAACACCCAATGGCGATGGGGCAAATGACATCTTTTTCTTAAAGGGTATCGATTGCTACCCGGACAACAACGTAAAAATCTTCAATCGTTGGGGCGTAAAGGTATTCGAGGTAAATGATTATGATAACGCGTTTAGGGCCTTTGATGGCATTTCCGATGCCAGGGCAACCATTGACGCGAACAGTAGACTGCCTTCAGGAACCTACTTCTACGTACTGGAGTATGAATTTAGAGACAACGGAGGAACTTCCAGGCCTATACAACAATCCGGATATCTATACCTCCAAGGAAATTAAAATCGACTATAACCCAAATCAAAAGAGTAAATTATGATACCTACAAAAAAATACATGATACTCTCCATCCTATTGGGGAGTATCTATGCCGGGAGCTATGCCCAGCAAGACTCGGAATATACACAATACATGTACAATACGGTAGCCATAAACCCGGCCTACGCCGGAAGTAGGGGCCACTTGAGTGCCAACCTGCTCTACCGATCCCACTGGGTAGGCCTGGATGGAGCACCGGAAGTCTTGAATTTTTCACTAAACACCCCTGTGGGGTTACGGGGAGCCGCCTTGGGCCTGTCATTTTTTAGTGACAGAATAGGCCCATCGGATGAGAGCAATCTTGCCGCGGACTTCTCCTATACCCTAAAACTAGGATGGGAGACCCATTTGTCCTTTGGATTAAAGGTGGGGGTTAACCTATTAAATGTCGATTATTCAAAATTGAACATATTTGACCCTACCGATTCCAGTTTCCAGAACAATATAGACAATCGTCTGTCGCCCTCGGTAGGCCCTGGTATTTATCTACGGCATCGTGAAAAATGGTATTTGGGCATCTCTTCGCCAAACATTCTTTCTACCGATCATTTTGATGATGTAACGATTTCCACTGCTACGGAAAGGGCCAACATCTATCTTATTGGTGGATATGTATTTGATGTCAACCCGAATATAAAATTTAAACCGGCCTTTTTGGTAAAAGCGGTTTCCGGTGCCCCATTGGACATCGACCTTTCCGCCAATTTTTTGTTTAACGAAGTCTTTAGCTTAGGAGCTTCGTATCGATGGGACGCCGGGGCCAGTGCCTTGATAGGCTTTCAGATTTCATCGAATCTTATGTTGGGGTATGCCTACGATTACGATAGCTCCGAGTTGGGGGACTATAATTCTGGCTCACATGAACTCTTTTTACGATTTGAATTGGGAACAAGGGTCAGAAGGGCCGTAAGCGCCCGGTTCTTTTAAATCCAAAATAAATAAAACAAAACTTCTCATGAAAAATAGAATAGAAATATCCATTTTATTGACCTTGATCCTACTGGGAACGGCCCAGAAAGGGATTGGTCAGGAAAGAAAATTGCATAAGGCGAACAAGAAGTATAACGAGCTGGCATTCGTGGAAGCTTCCAAAATTTACACGGATGTGGCGGCGTCTGGATACAAGTCTGTGGATTTCCTGAAGAAACTAGGAAACACCTATTATTTTAACGCAAAA
>JBCCZF010000504.1:0-2964 GCA_039188035.1 Bacteroidota bacterium
CATTTCCATAAACGGACAAAAAATCAGAGTGGTAATAGATTCTGGTTCATCTAGCGAATTTAACCTGCCGGAGGATTCAAATCTTGCCAAACAACTTATGGAAAAATATACGTTTAAGGAAAATCAGCGGAAAAGATATACACTGGGTGGACTTCAGACCATTACAGAAAAAGTTGGAATTGTGCCTTTGATACAGTTAGGAAATGTGGAATTTAAAAATGTTAATACAACCATAAATACATCAAGTCAACCACGAATTGGCATCCGTTTTTTTAAGGACTGTGTAGTTTATATTGACAACAGTAACAAAGATTACAAAATAAGAAAACGCCAATAAAATAAGACACACAGCAATGGTGACCAAAACAAAAAGTGGACACGCGTAATGAGACACTGCCTAACCACAATGCCAATTACCAAACCCATTCGTTACGGACTCTTTCTTATATATGTCGGTTTCCACGGTTCGTGTTTTCCACAAATCAAGGACACCGTACGCCCAAGCTATCGGGTAACCCTAAAAGAAGCCCATATAGGAAGCTTGGGCGTGGACACCACGCTGCTACATAGCTATGGATCCCCGGACGGCCCAAGTAAAGACTTTTATTTGGAGGCAAGAAGCCTATTTTCCACAAAATCGATCGATTTTACGGATCCGGACATTGTCAAGGCAGCCGCTAAAAACCATTTACCCCTGATGGCAGGTCCTATGTTGGGGGACTTAAAAGTGGATGGATTGTCCATTTGGCTCAGGCCCGCCCAAACGTCCCCTATTACTGTAAGGGTCATTGCCGATACGGGTGGGGAGGAAAAAACATTCACCCTGAACCCCGTGCAGGCCGGCAGGGTGCATCGCATTCAGGTACACGGTCTGTCTGCCGAGACTCCATACAAGTACGTTATGCTATCGCAAGGTGTTACAATAGCGGAGGGCCACTTTCAAACATCATCAAAAGAGGAGACCAAGGGCCGGATGAGGGTGGCATTTGGGTCATGTTTTCATAAAATCGGCCTTCATAATCCCAATCTTGTAAACACCATTGTTACCAGGGAACCACAGGCCATGTTGCTCTTAGGAGACCTTGCAGCGGATGATAGGGAAAACAATTGGAGTATGCACCGATCGGATTATTTGCTGCGCGATGTTGCAAAGGCTTGGAAAAAACTCGCGGCCAATGTGCCCATTTATGCCAGTTGGGACGATCATGATTACCTGAACAACGACCTTAGCGGGATTCCGGACAACTTCAACGAAGAGGACAGGAACGGATTGCGTGCTTTATGGCGCACGAATTGGAACAATCCCAAAAACAATGCGGAAGGCATTAATTTTCACACACGCCTAGGCCCCGTTGAGTTAATCATGTTGGACACCCGATCGTGTCGGGAAAATAAACAAAGAGGCCAATACGGGTCTTATTTGGGGGACAAACAGCTTTCATGGTTAAAAAATATCTTACGGATCTCCACAGCACCTTTCAAGATTATTTCCAGTGGCACCATGTGGAGTGATTATGTTTCAAACGGGAAAGATTCATGGGGTACTTGGGATACCCGGGCCAGGGAGGAAATCTTTGCCCTAATAGAAGCGGAAAACATCTGCGGTGTTGTATTGATCAGTGGGGACAGGCACGGTGCGCGCGGTTTTACCATTCCCAGGCATTCCGGGTTTGAACTCTATGAGTTTGAAGCTGCCGTTTTGGGAGGTGTGAAAGGCCCGGATGCCATGGCGCCCGTGGACGAACATCAAATTTTCGGTTACCTTGGATTGGGATTGCGGGCTTTTGGTGAATTTACCTTTGATACCCGGGGAAACGAGCCCTTTCTTACGTTTAGACTTATCGATGAATTTGCAAACATCCTGGAAGAACATGTAATACCATATAGTGCACTAACCCCAAAACAATGAAGTGGTTCAATACACCTATGGACAAAATTTCGTTTTTGCCCCTTTTGGTCATGCTAAATAGCTGCGACCATTACGGGCAGTTGACCGTTTTGGCCAAACTCCCCAAGTCCCTGGAGGAGTGTTCCGGTATGGTTTCGGTACAGGATGCCGTATGGGTAGTGGAGGACAGTGGCAATCCGGACGAAATTTATAAAGTGGATTACCAGGGGAAACTCATCCGTACCCTAAAGGTCAAAAACGCCAAGAACACGGATTGGGAGGATTTGGCAAGGGGCGAAAACGGTGCACTGTACATTGGGGATTTTGGGAACAACACCAGCGATAGGAAAGACTTGGTCATTTACAAGCTCCCCGATCCCGATATTGAACCAGGGAATAAGATAGAAGCCCAAAAAATTCATTTCCGCTATCCGGAACAAAACAAGTTTCCGCCCAAAAAAGCCAGACGTTTTTACGATGCAGAGGCTTTCTTTTACTTCCAGGGTTGGTTGTATATCATAACCAAAAACAGGGCCCATCCTTTTCCGGGTACAGCCCGGATATATAAGGTACCCGCCCAAAAGGGCCACTACGAGGCAACGTTAATCACCGACTTTCCCACCTGTCCGGAATGGGCCACCTGCCAAATCACCTCGGCCGATATTTCGCCCGATGGGAAAACTATTGTCCTGCTCAGTTACGGAAAACTCTGGAAAATCACCGATTTTACCATGGACGACTTTTCCAAAGGGGCTTTTACCGAGTTAGATCTAGAGCTCCGTACCCAGTTGGAATCCGTATGCTTTGCCGATAACAACACCTTGCTCCTGGCCGATGAGCGGAAAAGAGGTACTGGCCGGAACCTTTATATTTTTCCTTTGGAGCAACCGTAAAACTAGTCAAAATAGGGATTTCGCGTCTTGGCCAAGAATTCCTAGGGATATTCAGGAGTAAGCCCATTTTTCGATAAAATTTGACTTTCTTTCCGTTCGACTTCTGAGGTCGGGCGGCATTTTTTTCTTTTGGAGATTTTTTTTCGGTTTTTTGTCCGTGTGCAGTGGATTTTGGCGCGTTTC
>JBCCZF010000505.1:0-2954 GCA_039188035.1 Bacteroidota bacterium
AAAAAAGAATGATCCAGGAGTTATTGCCCTTTCTTATCATGTGGATTACTGGAACTATATTGGTTGGTCCGATCCCTATAGCAAGGCGGAATACACCCAAAGGCAAAGGGCCTATAACATAGCCTTTAAAAGCCGGAGTAATTATACGCCCCAATTAGTGGTCAACGGAAGTGAGCATTTTGTGGGTTCCCATGCGGGTAAACTGAATACGGCATTGCAAAAGTACGGCAGGGTGCCCACTGGAAACGCCATTACGATCTCCGAGCTTTCCCCAAAAGCCAAGACGATTTCCTTTTCGTACGAGGTGAAAGGCGATAGGACAGGTAAGGAAATCAGGGCAATCTTGGTTTTGGACCAAAGGGAAACCCAAGTGAGCCGGGGGGAGAACCGAAACAGGACATTGCGGAACAGCAATATTGTAGTGGCCGAGAAATTGATTGAACCTATGGGTCCTTTGGGAAAAGCATCCCTGGACATTCCCAAAATCGTCAAAAAGGGTGAGAAGATAAAACTGGTACTCCTGATACAGGATGAGGATCTGGAAATTACTGGGGCTACCCAGGCGCAACTTTGATTGTGGTTTGGGGTTCGTCTTTCGAGGTCCGGATACGCGGATCTGTTCCCCTTTACTTCCTCGGCAGTCGTCTATTCGTCTTGTTTGCCGTTGGCATATTTAGGGGTTTGGTAGTTTAGCGATACGGGTTCCACAGTTCAAGGGCTCTACCGTAGACCGCTACTGGGTACTGATCCTTGTCCATTGTCCGTAATTTGGCCTTTAAGGTCTTTCACAGGTCGACCCTAAACTCTACAAAAGGATATTTTGGTATGGAATGCCATTCCAAAGGGATTATCCATTGTTAATGCTGTTGACAATGGTGCAGGCCACCAGGGCCGCCGTCTCCGTTCTAAGTCTATTTTTTCCGAGGGATATGGGCAGGAACCCGGATTCATAGGCTTTTTTGATCTCGGAAACCGCGAAATCCCCCTCTGGACCTATCATTACGGTAATGTCCTTGTCCGGTGCCACGCGTCTCTTTAAATCCACTTTTTCCCCTTCGCCGCAATGTGCTATAAAAAGAAGCCCTTTGTGCTCTCCACTCAAAAAGTCTTCTAGGGAAATGGGGTTGTTTATTTTGGGTAAGTAGGCTTGCAAGGACTGTTTCATGGCAGATGTGATAATGCGTTCCATCCGTTCCCGTTTTACCACTTTGCGTTCGGATCGTTCGCAAATAATCGGGGTAATTTCGTGGATTCCAATTTCTGTGGCCTTTTCCAGGAACCATTCGAAACGATCCATGTTTTTGGTGGGGGCTACCACCAGATGGAACCAATACATTTTGGGATGTTTTTTTGTGCTTCCTTTTATTTGTGCCATGCATCCCTTTACATCCGCTTTTAGGATATGGGCCTCATAGATAAGGCCCTTTCCATTGGTTATGGAAACGGTGTCCCCTTCCTTTTTTCGAAGTACTCTTATTAGATGTTTGCTTTCTTCCGGTGAAAACTTAAATTGGGATACACTGTTGTCCAGTTGGGGGTTGTAAAAAAGTTGCATGGGCTTTTGGGCTATGTTATTTTGGATTCTTCAATTTATGTTGTGCATGTTCCAGGCCCAAATGGAACCAGGAAAGTATCTGTTCCTGATTATTGCAGGCCTCCCGATCCACAAAAACAAATTCCTTCATAGGCCTATTGGTAAAATCCATGGGACGCACTCCTTTCATCCGAAGGGTCTCTTCCATTTTTGAGGAAATAACCCGTACCATAAGTTCCCTTTTTACAATGCCCAGTGTCATTTTACCCTGAAACAAAAAAGCGATTCCCCCAAACATTTTTTTGGGGCGTACATCGATGGCAATTTCATGAGGCAGCAATTCCAATACGGCGTTAATTTTTCTATGTAACTCTGGATCAAAGGCCATTTTCCAGTTTTTTGGTATCAGGCATTAAAGATAGGGTAAAAGCTGGGGTTATAGGTGATATCGGGCCTTGGCGGAAACGTCTTGATCCGCAAGTTGGCCGTCCATGAATTTTAAATGGCCCGTAATCCCAATCATTGCGGCATTGTCCGTACAGTATTCCAATTTGGGCAGATAGGTACTCCATCCGTAATTTTTCTCTGCCAACACCAGGGCCCTACGAATTCCGGAATTGGCGGAAACACCACCGCCAATGGCGATTTGCCGTATTCCGGTCTGCGCCACGGCCAACTGTACCTTTTCCATAAGGATTTGCACTATCGTGTGCTGGATGGAGGCGCAGATATCGTTTCGGTTTTTGGTCAGGAACTCTGGATCGGAAGCGGTTTCGCGTTGCACAAAATAGAGAATGCTGGTCTTAAGTCCGCTAAAACTAAAGTCGAGCCCCTTTACTTTGGGTATTGGAAAGGCATAGGCCCTTGGGTTCCCCAGTTGCGCGTAGGTGTCGATCAAAGGGCCGGCAGGGTAGGGTAGCCCCAATAACTTACCGCTTTTGTCAAAGGCCTCGCCCACGGCATCGTCCAAGGTGTGGCCCAGTACCTCCATGGTAAAATAATCCGTGACGCGCACAATTTGGGTATGTCCCCCGCTAATGGTAAGCGCCAGAAAGGGAAAACTAGGAATTTCGTTGCCGGTTTCCTCAATAAAATGAGCGAGGATATGGGCCTGCATATGGTTCACCTCAATAAGGGGGATTTCCAGTCCCAACGCCAACGATTTGGCGAAGGAAGTGCCCACAAGTAGCGATCCCAATAGCCCGGGTCCGCGGGTAAAGGCTATGGCGGATAGTAGTTTTTTGTCGATATTTGCTACGGACAAGGCCTGGTGCACCACGGGCACAATGTTTTGTTGATGCGCCCGGGAGGCCAATTCCGGGACCACGCCCCCGTAGTCCTCATGTATTTTTTGGGTTGCCGTGACATTGCTGAGCACCTTTTTGCCCTCCAAAACAGCGGCGGAGGTATCGTCACAGGA
>JBCCZF010000506.1:0-2943 GCA_039188035.1 Bacteroidota bacterium
ACCGGCCATTGCCGCAAAAATTGGGATTATTTCCGGTTCCCTATTGTATATCATAAGCCAGTTTTGGATGAAGCCCAGGTATGAAACCTTGGCTTTGGCAGAGGCGGAGGCTGCCGGAATAACGGATGAGGCGGCCTTAAAATTGGTGACCGTGGATGCCTATCCCCATTTTTTGCATGTTATGGCGATTCTGTTTTTACTCAATATGGGTATTATGCTGGTCATTGGTAAACTAAAACCCCGGGAGACCCCTTATGTACAGGAATACACCCAACAGGTGTCCATTGAACCCTTTAGGTATGTAAAGCAGGCCGGATTGATTATTTGTGTGATCGTTATTGGCATTTACGTGTATTTTGCGAAGTAAGGGAGATCCCCGTTTATCCGTTGTCTTTCCTGTTCAAGGCCTTTTAGATCATAGTTAAATTGGGCTCCTTTCCAAGTCACTCTATACGGAAACCTTTGCCTACCCTTATGATAAAAAAAGCCTCCCTTTTACGGGAGGCCCTAAAAATCATTTTAAATCAAAACAGCTATTTAGATATACTGGTTTATAATATTCTCGAACAGTTCCTGTTTCCCGCTCTGAAGCTCCAGTTCGCCATTTTCCTGGGCAATTTGGTACAGATCGGTAAAATTGAGGGTTCCCTTTTCAAAATCCTTGCCCTTCCCGGAATCAAAGGAGCTATACCTTTTTTGGCGCAAAGCGCTGTAGGCCGATGAGGAGATGATCTTATCCGCGGTCAAAAGGGCACGGGCAAAGGTATCCGCCCCACCAATATGGGCGTGGAATACATCTTCCATATCTGTGGAGTTTCGTCGGATCTTGGCATCAAAATTTATGCCGCCCCCTTGTAATCCCCCTGCTTGGAGGAAAACCAACATGGCTTCCGTAACCTCGGTAAGATTATTGGGGAACTGATCGGTGTCCCAGCCGTTCTGGTAGTCGCCCCGGTTAGCGTCCACACTGCCCAACATCCCATGGGCGGCCGCCATCTCCAGTTCGTGTTGAAAGGTGTGGCTGGCCAGGGTAGCGTGGTTCACCTCGATATTCAGCTTAAAATCGTCCTGTAATCCGTGCTGGTGCAAAAAGCCCACAACGGTAGCCGCATCAAAATCGTACTGATGTTTCATGGGTTCCATGGGTTTGGGCTCTATAAAGAAGGTGCCCTTAAAGCCCTGGCCCCGGGCATAGTCCCGGGCCATGCCCAAAAAGCGGCCCATATGGTCCAGTTCCCGTTTCATGTCCGTGTTCAGCAGGGACATATACCCCTCACGTCCGCCCCAGAAGACGTAGTTTTCGCCTTCCAGCGCTATGGTGGCGTCCAAGGCCAATTTTATTTGTCCCCCGGCGCGGGCCAATACGTTAAAATCCGGGTTGGTGGAGGCCCCGTTCATATAGCGTGGGTTGGAAAAACAATTTGCCGTACCCCACAACAGTTTTACATCGGAAGCGGCCTTTTTGTCCTTTAGATACGCAACGATAGTGGTCAGCCTTTTTTCCGATTCGGAAAAGGTAGGGGCTTCCTGGATAAGGTCAAAATCGTGGAAACAGAAGTAATCAAATCCCATTTTGGTGATAAACTCAAAGGCGGCATCTGCCTTTTCCTTGGCAGCTACCACGGGATCGGAAGCTTGGTCCCAGGGGAAATTCTGTGTGCCCGGGCCAAAGGGATCGGCGCCCTGCCCACAGAAGGTGTGCCAATAGGCAACTGCAAATTTAAAGTGTTCCCGCATAGTTTTCCCGGCTACCATGTGTTCCGGGTTGTAGTACTTGAATGCGAATGGATTGTCCGAATCCTTGCCTTCAAACACGATATCGCCTATTCCTTTAAAATACTCCTTGTCTCCTAATAATGCCATTTTTTAGTATTGTGTTTTGAGTTGATATTTTATTTTGTTAAGCACTGACCATAGGCCTTGTTTATTGTTGCTTTTAAAGTAGCGTCTCCAATTCCCCTTTCCATTTTTGATAGGCCTTCTCATAAGGCCCTTTGTTCTTTGCGGGAGTAAAGCCCATAACATAATCGTTGTCCATAATCTGTTTCCCAAAAGCTGAAAAATCGCCTCTGTGGAGGGTGCAGGCCCTAGCGGCCCCGATGGCCCCTGTAGTATTGTAAATCTCGATTTCCTGGCCTAGCAAGGTGGCAATGGTATTTGAAAAAATATGGGATCGGAACAGGTTGTCGTTGCCGGCGCGCATTACTTTGGGATCTATGCCGTCCGAAGCCATGATTTCCATGCCATATACGAAGGAAAAAGCAATGCCCTCCAGTGCCGCCCGGCATAAATGGGCCTTGGTGTGGTTATTTAGGTTGATGTTGCCCATACGGGTGCCCAAGGTACGGTTGTCCAACATGCGCTCGGCCCCATTGCCAAAAGGATGGATGGTAACCCCATCGGATCCTATGGGAACCGATGCCGCCAATTGGTTCATTTCATCGTAAGAGGTCACGTTTACATTTTTCAACAACCAACGATATTGGATTCCCGATCCGTTGATGCACAACAGTTTTCCAATTTTGGGCTTGGATACCTTATAGTTTACATGGGCAAAATTGTTCACGCGCGAACTCTCTTTTACGGACAAACTTTCGGTGATGGCGTAGACCACTCCGGAAGTGCCTCCGGTAGCGGCAACTTCGCCCGGCTCAAAAACGTTTAGGGAAAGGGCATTGTTGGGCTGATCCCCCGCTCTGTACAGTACCGGGGTTCCCGTTGCCAGCCCGGATTCCTCCGCTCCCTTTTGGGAAACCCTGCCTTGGTCTGAAAAGGTGTCCTTGATGGGAGGAACCAGATCATTGCCTATCCCATAGTGTTCCAAGAGCCATTGGGCAACGGAATTGGCTTTAAAATCCCAGAAAATACCTTCGGAAAGCCCTGAAATGGTGGCGCAGATGTCGCCTGTGAGCTTATAGGCGATATAATCCCCGGGAAGCATAA
>JBCCZF010000507.1:0-2942 GCA_039188035.1 Bacteroidota bacterium
GGTGGCTAGAACAAAAGCTAACTTAATTGCTGTTTTAGAGTGATTCAATGGAGACACTACAGGGGTTCCGGAGCATAGGTAACAACTATAACTGGGATTTGCGTAAATGCATATTTGAAACAATTTTTAAAGTTCTTAGAAGGGGAAAATTATTCCAAGTATAATCGTCCAATGGCAAGTTTATAGGGATGCCTAGAGGTAAAAAAGATGATGTTTTTTATTATAACAATGGTAATAAACCTGTCAGGGACCTTAAACCTGGCGGGTCTCCGCCTACCTTTCCCTACCTGAACAACAACGTAAACACGGTCTCCACATTGGGGATAGAATGTACTTTTAGATGACCGCCATGCAAATGCATGATCTGCTTGGAGAGACTAAGGCCAATACCGGTACCCGCATTCTTGGTGGTAAAGAAGGGCACAAAGATTTCCCCGATCAGATCTTCCGGGATACCCGGGCCGTTATCCTGTATGGCGATATACTTACCGCCTATTTCAGTAGTACCGCCATGGATAGTGATGGTGGCGTCTTCCAGACCTTCCAAGCTCTGGATGGCATTTTTAAAGAGATTGATCAACACCTGGGAGACCTGTTTTTCGTCAATAAAAAGTTCCAGACCTTCAGGGTCTATATGGATGTTAAAGTTTACATGACTGTGCTCCAGCTGTTGTTCCAAAAGGGTCTTTACCTTATGGATCAAGGTATTTGCGGAGACCAGGGTCTTGTCCGGCGGAGGTAAGTTCAAAAAACTACGATAGGATTGTACAAACTCCATAAGATTGCCTCCTTGCTCGCGGATGACCTGTAACCCACGGGTCGTATTCTTTACGAGGTCTTCGTCTATAAACTCGGCAATGGGCAACCCTCTTTTTTTATCGTAATAGGAAAGGATGGATTCCGAAATGGAGGTAATAGGGGTTATAGTATTCATGATTTCGTGGTTCAAAACCCGTATCAATTTTATCCAGGAGTCGGTTTCCTTTTCGTCCAGTTCCCTATGGATGTCCTGTACCGTGACCAATAAAAGGGATTGCTTGTCCAAGGACATGCTCGTGGCCTTTAAGGCCAAATGGATTTCTTCCCGTTCGTTGGTGAGTCGCACCAGCCTCCGGTCAAAGGGCTGGAGCTCTGCGAAAATCGCATAGAGGTTTTCGTCCACCTGGTTCAGTTGTTTTATGTGGTTCAAAGGCCTGTAGTTGAACAGTTTTTCCAACGTGGGATTTGAAAAGAGGATGTGCCCTTTATCGTTAAAGGTCATAATGCCAATATTGGCCTGTTTCAGGATTTGTTGGTAGTACTGCTCCCGTATTTGCAATTGCAGGTGTACCTCCTGAATAAGGCCGTTTACCCGGTTGAGGCTTTGGTTGAGCTCCTTAAAGGATTTTATGGAAACGCGTTCCGGAAAACGCAGCGTAAAATCCTCGTTCTTGATGGCGTCAAAAAAGTAGGCGATTTTTCGATTGGTGGCATTGATAAAGGTAATCAAGAAGTAGGTCTGGGAGATAAGGGCTATACCCAAGAGGCCCAAGGCCAAATACCACTGCTGCAGAAAAGCCGTGGCCATGCCCAAGGCTGTCCCCGTGATACCGAGCACTCGGAGAATAAGCTGGAAATAAAAATTACGACTGGCCATTGGGTTTCAGGTTCAAAGTTCCAAGTATAAGGTTCGCCACTGTTTATGGTTCACTGCGGTTTCACGTTCGAGGAGTTTCTTAAAGAAATACTGCCAACTGCTATTTTTTAATGTTCAAGGTTTAGGGTCGGTTGTACAAACCCCAAGGCTGCATCGGGATTACCCATTGACTCATTTCCCAATTGATTAACTAACTCATTTTCTTCATCTTGTTGTACAGCGTTTGCCTGGAGATTCCAAGTTGTTCCGCCGCCGCACTGTGGTTCCCCTCATTTTGCCGCAGGGCGTTCTGGATCATGAGTGCCTCCATTTCTTCTAGGGTGCTGGGGCCGGTGTCCATTGGGGCGATGGTCTTTCCACTTAAGGGAAAACCCTCGGGCTTTAGAACGTTTCCCTCGCAAAGGATTACGGCCCGTTCCATGGTATGTTGCAGTTCCCTGACATTTCCGGGCCAGCCGTATGCCATGAGTTTTTCCTGGGCCGCCTGGTTCATACGCAGTCCTTGTTTTCCATACTTGGCCATAAACCTTTTTAGGTAAAAGTCCGCCAATACCAACACATCTCCCTCGCGTTTGCGCAATGGGGGCACATCAACCTGTATGGTATTTATCCTATAAAGTAGATCTTCCCGGAACAAACCCTCGGTTACCATCTTTTCCAGGTTGCTGTTGGTGGCACACACAAGGCGAATATCCACAGGGATGGGTTTATTGGAGCCCACACGTACAATGGTCTTTTGCTGTATGGCAGAAAGTAGCTTTGCCTGTAATTGAAGGGATAGATTCCCAATTTCATCTAGAAAGAGTGTCCCCTTATGGGCTGCTTCAAACTTACCGGCCCTGTCTTCCTTGGCATCGGTAAAGGAGCCTTTGGTATGGCCAAAGAGCTCACTTTCAAAAAGGGACTCCGAGATGGATCCCATGTCCACGGAGATAAACACTTCTTGGTTGCGATTGGACATTCGATGCAGTTCGCGGGCAATCAATTCCTTGCCCGTTCCATTTTCCCCGGTAATCAAAACATTAACATTGGTTTTGGCTACCTTTCGGGTCAGGTTCAGAACCGTGTTCAGGGCCTTTGAGTTCCCTATAATGTACTGTTTCTTTTGATTAATGTGCTGCCTTAGGTGGGTTTCCCGTTCTTGAAGGGCCTTGATCTGTTTCTGTGATTTGCGCAATTCGTATGCGGAGCGCACTGTGGTCAATAGTCGTTCGTTGTTCCAGGGTTTGGAAATAAAGTCGGCCGCACCCTCCTTAATGGCCTGTACGGCAAGATCTACTGCCCCATAGGCCGTCATCATGACCAC
>JBCCZF010000508.1:0-2935 GCA_039188035.1 Bacteroidota bacterium
ATAGATGCCCTGGGACTAGTCTATTCTTCCTCCCCGCTCTCGGTAGCATCCTCATCGTCCGCAGAAAAATCGGCAATACCGTTGTCATGAAGGAGATTGTACCACTGAATTACTTTTTTGATATCACTGGCATATACCCGATCCTCATCATAGTTGGGCAAAACCTCAAAAAAATACTCCTCCAAAACTATTTTTTCGGCCTTGTGGGCAACGGAAGTCTTTCCACCCTTTTCCTTAACTTGAATCTTTTGGAAGACTTCTCGTAAGGGCAATTCCTCCTCCAAGGTATAAATAGCGATTTCGGAAAGCACACTTACATTGTTTCGGGCACTCACGGAAATCCGTTTTTTATCCACAAGGGATTCCGCAACAAAACCGGTCCTCGTTTGCATCAACAAACGATAAAGCCCGGGTTTCCCGGATATAGCAAGTATTTTATCCAAAGACATAGGCACGGGAATTTTAAAGCACAAAGATGAAACTTTTCGGTGTACCTAAAAACTGAAAAACATGAAATAATACATATCTTTTCAACCATGGCCCTCTACCAATTGGGAATCCCTAAAATTCCTCACTTAAAACCTTAAAGATCAAACCCTTTTTTTGGCCTGTGGAAATCGCATCCGGTATTCCACATCAATCTTTCCCTTGGAGATGTTGTTCAACCTACCTTTCAAAAGTCGTTTCTTAAGGGAGGAAAGTTTATCCGTAAAAAGAATACCCTCAATATGGTCGTACTCGTGTTGTATCACCCGTGCCAGGAGCCCATCATAGGTTTCGCTTCGTTCCTTAAAGTTTTCATCCCAATATGAAATAGTAATCTTCCCCTTGCGCTTTATATCCTCACGGATTTCGGGTATACTCAAACATCCCTCGTTAAATGCCCATTCCCTACCTGTTTCCTCTTCCATGGTAGCATTGATAAAGACCTTCTTAAAATCCCTAAGTTGGCCCCGTTCCTCCTGAGAAAGTTCCTCATCCTCAGCAAAGGGGGAGGTATCCACCAAAAAAAGGCGAATGGGGAGTCCTATCTGGGGTGCCGCCAGGCCAACACCATTGGCATTGTACATGGTCTCCCACATATTCGTAAGGAGCTCCTTGAAATTGGGGTAATCCGCATCTATATCTTTGGCAACCTTCCGCAATACGGGATCACCATACGCCACTATAGGTAAAATCATTGTGTTCTTTTTAAATAATCCTGAAGGATTAGGGTGGCACTGATTTCGTCCACCAGGGCCTTGTTCCTTCTTTGTTTTTTCTTCAAACCCGAATCGATCATTGTACGAAAAGCTATTTTGGAGGTAAACCGCTCATCCTGCCTTTCCACTTGAACATGTGGAAAGGAACGGGAAAACTGTTTTAAAAACAGGGCGATCAACTCCTCTGTTTCAGACGGCGTATTGTCCATTTGCCTAGGTTCCCCTACAATCACGCAATCTACGCTTTCTTCTTCAAAGTATTGGGCCAAAAAATCTATAAGGGTGTGCGTGGAAACGGTGGTAAGCCCGGAGGCAATCAATCGAAGTTCATCCGTAACCGCAATGCCCGTTCTTTTTTTCCCATAATCCAGTGCCAATATTCTACCCAATGCTAATTTTTGGGTAAAAATAATCCATAATAAACAATAAAGAAGTTGGGGTGTACATGAATTATAAGATGACCCGTATATTTGCCAAAATTTTTTGAACACATGACGGAACTTAGGAAAATCATTGAAAATGCTTGGGACAATCGTGAATTGTTAAAGGAAACGGTCACACAGGACGCTATCCGCAAACTTGTTGACCATATCGACGCCGGAACACTGCGTTGTGCAGAACCTTCGGCAGACGGTTGGCAGATTAACGAATGGGTAAAAAAAGGCGTCGTACTCTACTTTCCTATTCAGAAAATGGAGGTTCTTGAGGCCGGTATTTTCGAGTATCATGACAAGATTCCGCTTAAAAAGGGGTATCAACAAAAAGGTATTCGGGTGGTTCCCCACGCCGTGGCTCGGCATGGGGCTTTTATCTCCCCAGGCACCATTTTAATGCCCAGTTATGTGAACATTGGCGCCTATGTAGATGAAGGCACCATGGTAGATACCTGGGCTACCGTTGGCAGTTGTGCCCAAATAGGCAAAAACGTGCATCTAAGTGGTGGCGTGGGCATCGGTGGCGTTTTGGAACCCTTACAGGCCGCTCCCGTTATCATCGAGGACAATGCCTTCATCGGTTCCCGTTGTATTGTGGTAGAAGGCGTACATGTGGAAAAGGAAGCCGTCTTGGGGGCCAATGTGGTTCTTACGGCCTCTACAAAAATAATCGATGTTACCGGGGATGCCCCAATTGAGACCAAGGGTAGGGTTCCGGCCCGTTCGGTTGTTATACCAGGGAGCTATACCAAGTCTTTCAAGGCGGGTGACTATCAGGTACCCTGTGCCTTGATTATTGGTACCAGAAAGGAAAGCACAAACAAGAAAACTTCCCTGAACGATGCCCTAAGGGAGTATAATGTGGCGGTCTGATTTTATGATATAAACGACACAACCTTTTTGCTTTTCCACATCTTGTTACCGACTAGCGGCTTTGGTGTGGTGTAGGATACATAGTATGGATCTAGGTTCCTTGCCAAGTTTTCCGCCAAGCCAAAGTGAAGGCCCGGAATGCCATAGGTCTTCGGATTTAGGACAGTGGGCATACTCCTACCTTGGAATAACGGTAGGAAGGCCCATAGGGATTGGACAAAGAAGCAATTGATTCACTAGGGATAGTGCCTCCTTTATTAATTGTAAGAAAAATACCCGTCAAAGCAATATCTTAACTTTTTTTTTGTTATAGCTTTGTTCCATCCTTCAAACAGCCTATTGATAGTATCAAAATAAAGCACACTATGCACAAAATCTCGGCTTTGGTCATCACTTCCAACGAAATAGGCTACATTGAAAAGTGTA
>JBCCZF010000509.1:0-2930 GCA_039188035.1 Bacteroidota bacterium
GCCTCGTTTTGGGTAGAGGCCGTTCCCATTTTTTGGGGAATGGTATTGTGGATATGGAGTTAAATCTTTTCTTGGAGTCTTTGTTTCATGGCCTGTTTTTCCTTTTCGGAAAGGCTATGCAAATTGGCCTTTTCGCACAGCACGGTCAAACGGGTGTTTTTTTTGGTATAGTTGGCATTGGATTTGGATATTACAAGGTACAAACGCAGTCTGATTCTGTCCCAAAATGTAGCCTCTCCATATTGGACCTTATGGCATAAAATCGCCGCTTTCTCGGAAGATATTTTCACTTTAAAACCAATTTTCATTAAGGCAGCCCATGAGGGAGGTTCGCGCCCTGTGGATCATTACCCATAGGTTAGACGGATTTATACCAAGCTCATTACAAATATCTTCGGTACTCATTCCACGAATGGTTTTCATAGTAAAGACTTGAGCCTGTTTTTGGGGCAATTTGGAGATGCATTTCTGTATCATAAGCCCCAATTCTTCGTTTTCAATACGATCATTTTCAAAATTACTAAAAGGATCGGCCACTTGTTCCTCCAACCAGTCTCCTTCGGAATCCCGGTTGCCACTATAGCTCATACGCACTTCGGCCTTGCCTTTTTTGGAATTGATTTTTCTGTAGTAATCAATGATTTTCCGCTTTAAAATGGCCACCAACCAAGTGCGTTCCGCGGCGTCGCCCTTGTAGTTTTCTGCAGATTTTAATCCCGCAAAAAAGGTTTCCTGTACCAGATCCTTAGCTGTTTCCGTATCGTTTACCCGGGTTACGGTATAGTTAAAAAGGTAATCCGCATAGGAATCGATCCAGGTCTCGGGCCGTAGCTGGTGCATAGTGGTAGAGGGCTTGTTGTTCTCAAAAATAAGGGAATTTGATTCAACAAGTTTCATATTGTCATTTTGCCTTTGGTACTTTCTTGCCGCCATAATGGTGTATTTTTGAAATTAAAATCGGATAATGAGATATCTAAGCGCAATCACTTTTGTTTTGGGCATATGTTTTAGTTGCAATCAAAGAAAATCAAAACCTATCACGGAATTCTCACAAAACGATATAGATACGGGGATATTGGTAGATGTTAGGACACCGGTGGAGTTTGCCGCCGGACATCTGGAAGGGGCCGTCAACGTGGATTGGCTGGATCCCGGATTTGCCCATAAGTTTGATACGGTGGCTAAGGGAACTACCGTATATCTGTATTGCCAAAAGGGTGGGCGAAGCGCCCGGGCCACCCGTTTTTTGGATTCCCTTGGATATTCAAAGGTAGTGGATCTCAGTGGGGGCTATGCCGCTTGGAGTAGGACAAGATCAAAGTAGTTTCTGGGCAACTTGGGCCCAATTGTCCACCCGCTCGAAGCCGTTCGTGTAGAGGTTGTGCGGGGATGAGAACAGCAGTGCCCTGCCCTGAAAATGTAGCAGATTATAGCTGCGGTCATCAATAAGGACGTCTCCCCTAAGAATGTGTTTGTCCCCGCAAAGAATACGGTTTTGCCATCCGATAAAGGGGAAATGCTCATCCAACCAATCCGATTTTTCCTTGAGCGAATCCGGAAACTGCATGGCGGCCGAGGCAATATAGACCTCATACTTGGAATGAAGCTCCCGGAGCACGGCAATACTGTCCGGAATGGGCTCTAGATTTCTGAAAAAACCAATCCTTCGGGCATGGTTTCGAATACTTTCCTGGTGCTCTTCCGGAACGGTATGCCAAGCTTCCTTTCCAGCACATTGTTCCAGGGTCAACTGCTTGCCGTATTCGGCATTGTAAATCGTAACATGGGCACCGTAGGTGTCTGCCAACACCTCATCCATATCCACAAATAGGGTCATTTTCAAAACTTTTTGCGAAGTACGCAAAATTGCGGTTTAACCGGAAATGGCAAGGAAGATTTATTGATAATTTAACCCGATGGTACTGGCATTTGCTGCGTTCATTGTTGCAATTAGCGTGAATTTGGGGAACGTTGACATGGATATATTGGAGTGGACGCGGGTGCCGAAACTAAATCCTTAAGGGTCCTCGCTATATCGGGAAATAGAAATGTGAAACCGTGTGATTGTAAGAATCGTGGAATTACGTTGCGACTTTTTAGGATAAGTTCCGTCTCGGTGCCTAGAAGTATAGCGCCCAATTCCAATAGCCCTTTAGGCAAGGTAAGGCCAATGGGTATGCCCAGGGTTTTGCGTAATTGGGCCATAAATTGGGCGTTGGTTAAGGGGTCTGGGCTGGCGAGGTTCAGGACACCACTTATCCTAGTGTTGGCTGTAATGAAAGCTACGGCCCTTGCAAAGTCCTTTTCATGGATCCAACTAATTTTTTGGGTTCCTTTGCCCTGTTTCCCGCCCAGACCTATTTTCGCCAGATTTTTTAGGGGAAGTAGGGCACCGCCCTGCTGCCCTAGCACAATACTGGTTCGTATCGCCACTTTACGGGTATTTGGGGTTTTCCGGGAAAAAAAGACCTCCTCCCAGGCCTTGGCCACATTCACGGAAAACCCCTTTCCAATTTCTCCTGTGGTTTCGTCCATTTGTTTATTTACGGCATGTCTGTAAATGGTGGCCGTTGAGGAGTTTATCCAAACTTTAGGTGGACTTTTACGTAAACCGACCGCCACTCCAAGAATTTTAGTGGAATCCAGGCGGGAGTTTAATATGATTTTTTTGTTCTTTTCCGTGTAGCGGCAGTCCACGGAACGTCCGGTCAGGTTGATGAGCGCTTCAGCTCCTTCAAGCTCAAGTTGCCACGGTCCTATATACTTGGCATCCCAATTCACATAGCTAATGGAACTTGTTTTTTGGCTTCTCCCTCGGGTGAGTACTACAATGGAATCGTAGTCGTCCTTAAAATGTTGGATCAAAATTTTTCCCAAAAATCCACTGCCACCTGCAATTACGATTCGCTCATTTTGAATTATATAATGAA
>JBCCZF010000510.1:0-2911 GCA_039188035.1 Bacteroidota bacterium
CCCCAATCAAAAAGGGGGCGGTAAAAGTGACCATTATGTATCCCAATGGGGATGGAAAAACCTTTGATATGGACTATTATGAGAGTAAACATATGCCCATGCTGATCCATTTATTCGGAGATTCCCTGAAAAAGATACATATCGATAAGGGTATCGCCGGTCGCAGTCCGGAGGAGCCCATCCCCTATTTGGCCATTGGGTATTTGTATTTCGATGACTTAACGTCTTATCAAAAAGCTTTTGCCCCGAACGCCCAAAAAATCCTTGGCGATATTCCCAACTATACCAACAGTGTACCGGTTGTCCAGGTCAGTGAAATCGTTCGGTAGTCGAGGTCTCTTATTGAGCATAAAATGGAATGTCAAGAATATGACCCCAGTTTCTAGGGCAAGATTCCAAATAGCATCTTTTTGCTTTTCGTAATCCGGTTAACTACCTTTGGTAAATTACAAAACCCACATTTTAAAGCAGTTGACCTCATCGGACAATCCTTGAAGTCGATTCTTATCACCTAAAACCCATTTCCATGAAAACCCGGCACCCCCAAGTATTGCTACTCCTTCTTATTGGTTTGGCCTCCTGTATACAGAAAGACCAGGCTTTGACCCTAAGTTCCCCCAATGGGGAAAATCAAATCGTTTTCGGACTCTCCTCAAAAGGGCAACCCAACTACTTTGTCCGACACGGAAATACCACGGTCATTGATACTTCGGCCATGGGCTTTGATTTAAAGGAACTTCCCCCGCTCAAGGAAGGTTTTTCCATTATTGGATCCACCACAACTGCAGTGGACGCGACCTGGGAAATGCCTTGGGGCGAACAGCTTCAGGTACGCGACCATTACAACGGGCTGCTGGTGAAGCTCCAGGAAAAAGAAGAACCCAAACGCAAGCTCAATATCCATTTTAAGGCCTTTAACGACGGTATCGCCTTCCGTTACGAGTTTCCAAAACAGGAAAATCTATCTGAAATCCTGATTACGGATGAAAACACCGAGTTTCAACTGACAGGGGACCATACCTCCTGGTGGATTCCCGGGGACTGGGATATTTATGAGCATCTATACAGTGAAACCCCGGTTTCCCAAATCGATGCGCTCACCAAAAAGGACGATCCAAATCTAAGTGCGTCCTATATTCCCGAAAATGCCGTAAACACCCCAGTGACTATGAAAACGGCAGATTCGCTATATCTGAGCTTTCACGAGGCCGATTTGACCAATTATGCCGGAATGACCTTAAAGGTGGATCCCGAAAACCTGAAGTTGACCAGCGGGCTTGTGGGCTCCGAACGCTTGGGAGGCAAAGCCTTGGTAAAACTCCCTTTTGATACGCCTTGGCGTACCATCCAAATCGCGGAAAATGCCGGGGATCTGATCGAATCCAAAATGGTATTAAACCTCAACGAGCCCAATGCCATAGGGAGTGTTGGTTATTTTACCCCCATGAAATACATGGGTATCTGGTGGGAAATGCACTTGGGAAAATCTACCTGGGATATGGAGGGCAGCCAGGACATGAACACATTTACCACCGGAAAAGTAGGTTCCAAAGGACATGGGGCCACTACGGAAAATGCTAAAAGATATATCGATTTTGCATCCAAAAACGGTATCAAGGGGCTTCTTGTGGAAGGCTGGAACACGGGTTGGGACAAATGGATCAATACCGAGGACAGGGAAGGCATTTTTGATTTTATGACACCTTATGCGGATTATAATTTTGATGAAGTAATGGCCTATGCCAGGGAAAAGGGGATAGAGGTAATCATGCATCATGAAACCTCCGCCGCCCCACTCACCTATGAAAAGCAAATGGACGAGGCCTATGATTTTATGAAGGACAATGGCATGAATTCCGTGAAGACGGGTTATGTGGGCAAGATTATTCCCAAAGGCGAATACCATCACGGACAATGGATGGTAAACCACTATCACAAGGTCCTGGAAGAGGCTGCCAAAAAGAAAATCGCGGTAAACGCCCATGAGCCCATCAAGGCTACGGGAAAACGAAGAACCTATCCCAATGCCATTGCCCGGGAAGGGCTTCGTGGGCAGGAGTTCAATGCCTGGGCCGTGGATGGGGGCAACCCCCCGAACCATTTGCCCATAGTGGCCTTTACCCGTATGCTTTCCGGTCCAATTGATTTTACACCAGGAATCTTCAACATCAAATTTGATGAATATAAACCTGAAAATAAAGTAAGTACCACCTTGGCCCATCAATTGGCGTTGTACGTGGTGGTCTACAGTCCTATTCAAATGGCCGCCGATCTTCCGGAGCATTACTTGGAAGATGGTAAGGTACACCCCGCCTTTCAGTTTATTTCTGATGTTGGGGTCGATTGGCAACAGACCCAGGTACTGGAAGGGGAAGTAGGCGACTATGTCACCATTGCCCGCCAGGAAAAAGGCAGCGGGAACTGGTTCATGGGCGGCATCACCGACAAAAAAAAACGCACAGCTTCCCTAAGCTTGGATTTTCTGGATGAAGGTAAGACCTACACGGCCACTATATATAAGGATGCATCGGATGCCCATTGGAACCATAATCCCCAAGCCTACGAAATCGAAAAAAAGGAATTGACCAAGGGGGCCAAATTGGATATAAATCTAGCTCCAGGCGGTGGCTTTGCCATTAGTCTTATCCAAAAATAACAGGGTTTTTAGGATCAAAAGCGTTTTTCCGTACTCCAGGACTACAGGCGATACACATGGCCTCCCAAAGAGTTAGGGGAAGCGCAAAATCGGCGTCCTTTACGACAAAATAGGATTCGTTTGGTTCGTTCTATCTCGGTACCTTTAGAAGTATGGAAGGACCTGGAATCTTTTTGGCCCAGTTTGTGGGCGACAATCCCCCCTTTAATTCCATTGAAAGTATAGTGCAATGGGCATCGGGCTTGGGGTATGTCG
>JBCCZF010000511.1:0-2910 GCA_039188035.1 Bacteroidota bacterium
GGTTATCCGTTCCTGCATGCCCCCGTCCGTATGTATTCCCAAAACCTTCATTTGGGTACAGCAATTGGTCTTGCCATTCCTGCAAGCAATGCATTGGCCACAATTTATATAGGGCATAATGACCACATTGTCCCCGGCTTGGATGCCTTGTGGATTGTCTTCAATTTCCAATACCTGGGTGGCCAATTCATGGCCCAATATCCTAGGGTAGGTAAAAAAGGCCTGATTGCCTGTATAGGCGTGCAAATCGGTGCCACAAATCCCTACTTTTTTCACTTTTAGCAGTGCCTCTCCCATTCGCCTTTTTGGCGCATTCTTGGCTTTGAGTATAAATTCTCCCGGCCTTTCACAAACTATATAATCCATCCGCGAATAAAAAGTACTTAAGTGTCTTTCCCGTTTTGGGAAACCCGAAGTTAACAAAACCAGGTCAAATGACCCATTAACAAGGGCTTTAAACGGGGTATTGGTATTTTAAATACCGACTTGGGCAAATCTATGCGGATGTTTTTGTCCTGGGCAAGTAGTATCTTTAGAGGGCCTAATCCATGGATGTATTAAAAACAATCTTCTTTGAGAATTCTTTCTTTCGTTTTCGTGCTTTTTCTTCTGATTTCATGTTCCGATACAAAAAAGAGGAAAGAGTCCATGGATCAAAAACTTCCCAACATTATTTACATTATGGTCGATGACCTGGGGTGGACGGATACCGGAACCTATGGAAGTATGTTTTACGAAACCCCTAACATTGACGCCCTGGCCCGGGCTGGGATGACCTTTACCAGAGGTTATGCCGGGGCCGCCAATTGTGCGCCTAGCCGGGCTTGTCTGATCAGTGGCCAAAATACACCCAGACATGGGATATATACCGTGGGGAATTCCGAGAGGGGGGATTCGCGAACACGAAGACTTATTCCTATAAAAAACACAAAAAAACTAGCCGACTCTGTGTTTACCCTGGCTGAAATGTTGAAATCCAAGGGTTATATTACCGGGAATTTTGGAAAATGGCATTTGGGCGAAGACCCCATATCCCAAGGATTTGATGTTAATATTGGGGGGAGTGGTAGGGGAGGCCCCGGTGGCAAAGGGTATTTTGCACCCTATAACCTTCACGATCTTACCGATGCCCCTAAAGGGGAAAATCTAACGGATCGACTTACGAAGGAAGCCATACATTTTATGAAAGGCGCCAGAGAAACCCCTTTTTTCGCCTATATTCCGTACTATGCGGTACATACGCCCTTAGCCACCACAGAAGGTTTAAAGCGAAAATACCAGGACAAAAAGGGGAATGATCGGCATAGCCATGCCGTTTATGCCGGAATGATCGAAACGGTGGACAATAACGTGGGGCGCATTTTGGATTTCCTAAAAAGCGAAAGTCTTGCGGAAAACACCTTTGTCGTTTTTACTTCGGACAATGGAGGTATCCGGGGCATTAGTTTGCAATCGCCGTTACGGGCGGGCAAGGGTTCCTATTATGAGGGTGGAATTCGTGTCCCCTTTATTTTTAGCTGGCCGGGAAAAATCCCGGAAGGTACCCAAAATGATGATCCCATAAGCAATTTGGATATTTTTCCCACGTTACGGGAACTTACCGGGGCAACCCTTCCGGACAAAGGTTTGGATGGGATTTCCCTGGTGAACACTTTGATGGGAGAAGGAAGAATGCCATCTAGGGAGCTGTTTTTCCATTTCCCCATTTACTTACAGGCCTATAACCCAAAAATGGACGATGGGCGGGATTCCTTGTTTCGGACACGACCTGGGGGGGTCATCCTATCCGGGAAATGGAAATTGCACGAGTATTTTGAGGATGGCGGGGTAGAACTTTACGATTTGGAGAAAGACCCGGGCGAACGCACTAACTTGGCCCATACCCATACGGATAAAGCAGCGCAACTCCTTGAAAAAATGCGGGCATGGAGGTCAAGAACCGAAGCTCCCGTGCCTATCGAAGCCAATCCGAAATTTGATGCCCACTATATGGGGGATACGAAATAAGAGGCTACGTAAAGTAATTTTGCCCATTCCATACTTGGACTCCCAAGTTGAAAAAGTCCCCATACGTTCTAGTATTACGGGAAAAAACGACTACCTTTTTTTGGCCATTTTTAAACTGGAGAGCCCTTTTCAAAAACTTTCAACACAATAGTTTTTCGCCCATTTTGCAGAGATTTCCAGGAATTGGCATGGACTGCTTGACTGCTAAAGGTTGACATGCCCAGCCCGAATTTTCCGGATACCCTATTTTGGAACCATCTGCTAACCCCAATGACTTAAAATGTAAAAAGGCCGACTTAAAAAGCCGACCTTTCCACGCACTAACTCAAACTAAATTAACTCAATTCTGGTCTTGAATATACTATTGGGTTTGCACCAAACGCCTAATTCTTTTGGGTAAGCGTAAGAACCACCTCCCGTTCCGCCTCACCGCCCACATAAAATATTTGCGGTAGGTTTCCGGAATCCCAGACGACACCTTCAACAGTAATGGTGGCCCCAATATAGTAATTGCCTTCCTCTACTCCGGTAAACGTAAAGTTCCCTTCGGAATCCGTTGTGGTATCACGCAAAAACTGGGTGTTTTCGGAATAGAGCTTTACTGTAATTCCAGAAAGGACATTGCCATCATCGGCACTTGCCGTTCCAAATATAGTACCCTCGTCGTCTTTGGTACAGGAAGCTGCTATAACCAATGTTAGTAGTACAAAAAATAATTTTTTCATGTGTTTATTTTTATTGTTTTTCTCCTAATCCTATCAGGAGGTCACATGTAACCTTGGATGATTACAATAATCATTGCCTAAATACGTGTTCATTAATTATTGTAACCAGGTCGGTTTCATTATAAATAGTTATTCGGTTTTTGAATTTACTCAAGGATGTTTCGCCATTTGGTGTCAC
>JBCCZF010000512.1:0-2878 GCA_039188035.1 Bacteroidota bacterium
CCTGTGGAGGCAATGAAAACTCTATAGAAAGTGTGGTTGCCACCAAGGATTTGGATGCCATCCGTTCCAAAAGGACCGATATTACCAATGAATTAAAAGCCTTGGAAGATCAAGTAAAACTATTGGATAATGCCATTGCGGAATTGGATGACAACGCCAAGTTGCCCTTGGTATCTACCATGACTGTGGACACCCAGAAATTCTTCCACTATTTGGAGTTACAGGGCGATGTGATGACCGATCAAAACGTTTTGGTATATCCGGAAATGTCCGGCATGCTGTTTCGCATTTATGTAAAGGAAGGACAAAAGGTATCCAAGGGACAGCTCCTTGCCTCAATTGATGATGGAGGCCTCTCCAGCCAATTGGCGCAGTTAAAAACCCAGGCTGCACTGGCCAAGACCACTTTTGAACGTCAAAAAAGACTTTGGGAGCAAAATATAGGATCCGAAATCCAATACTTGCAGGCTAAAGCCCAGTATGAATCACAGGAAAGTGCTGTAAAACAATTGGAAAGCCAAGTGGGCAAATCTTCCATCCGAGCACCTTTTTCCGGGATTATCGACGAGGTCATAAAGGATCAAGGTACCGTTGTTGCCCCAGGGGCTGGATCGGAGGTCTTTAGAATCGTGAACCTTTCGGACATGTATGTCAATGTCGAGGTTCCCGAGGCCCACTTGGCCAATGTTACCCCGGGAAAATCCGTAGAAATATTTTTCCCGGTGTTGGGGAGCGCTGTTAAAAGTAAAATACGCCAGACCGGAAACTTCATTAATCCGGGCAACCGTTCCTTTAATGTAGAGATTCCCGTTCCCAATAAAGGGGGATCCATTAAGCCCAACCTTACCGCAGTAGCCAAGATTAACGATTATACCAGCGAAAATGCCATTTTAATTCCACAAAGTGTGGTATCCGAAAATGCCAGCGGGGAACAGTATGTGTATTTAACAAAGGAGGGCGATGAAGGCACCCTGTCAAAAAAGTCCATCATAAAACTGGGCAAAACCCAAGGAGATTTGGTGGAAGTCCTCACTGGACTCTCGGCAGGAGACCGTATTATCGTTGAAGGAGCAAGGAGCGTTAGGGACAATCAACGCGTAAAGGTTCTTGAATCCAACGTAACAGCCAACAAATAGATTATGGAAAAAGCAAAAAAGAACGCAAATAAGGAGTTTCGTCTTTCATCATGGGCCATTGATAATCCGTCGGTTATCTATGTAATGATAGGCATCTTTTTGTTTATCGGTATTTCTTCGTATTTCGCAATGCCAAGGGAAGAGTTCCCGGAAGCTGTGGAAACCAAGATATATGTGAGTACTCTCTATCCGGGCAACACAGCGGAGGATATGGAGCGCTTGATTACGGATCCCCTGGAGGAGCGCCTAAAGAATGTGAGCAATTTTGTTGAAATGACCTCCACATCCCAAGAGGACTATTCCATGGTGGTCATTGAGTTTGATGAAAACATCACCGTCGAAAACGCAAAACAGGAAGTCAAGGACGAAGTGGATGCCGAGAAGGCCGGTGAAGATTGGCCCATATTCAATGGTGCCAAAGTGGAACCCAATGTCTTTGATCTTAACCTTGCAGAATCCTTTCCCATCCTCAACGTGAATATTAAGGGCGACTATCCCGTTGAAAAACTGAAGGAGTATGCAGAATATCTTGAGGACGAGATCGAAAATCTGGAGGAGATAAAGCAGGTCGATATCCGGGGTGCACAGGAAAAGGAAGTGGCCGTAGCCGTGGATATCAATAAAATGATGGCTGCCAAGGTCAATTTCCAGGAAGTAATCGATGCGATTAAAAATGGAAATATGACCATGTCCGCGGGAAACCTGATTTCTAGCGGACAACGAAGAACCATTCGGATTACGGGGGAGGTGGACAACCCTTCGGAATTAAACGATTTTGTAGTGAAATCGGAGTTTGGCCCCGTTTATTTGAGGGACATTGCCCAGGTGACTTTTAGTCCAGAGGACAAAACCACCTATGCGCGTGAAATGGGCGAAAACGTGGTAATGCTCGACATTAAGAAACGATCTGGAAAAAACGATGTTAAGGCCATTGAAAAAATCCGTGGGATTGTCGCGGAATCACAAACCAGTGTTTTACCGGAAGACTTGGAGATCACCTTTGCCAATGATAGTAGTAGTTCTACCCTGGGCCAGGTGGACGACTTGGTGAACAATATTATTTTCGGAATCATCCTGGTGGTCACGGTGCTTATGTTCTTTTTAGGGTTTCGCAATGCCCTGTTTGTGGGCTTTGCCATTCCCATGTCCATGTTTATGTCCTTTATGATCTTATCTACCTTGGGGTATACCCTAAATACAATGATTTTGTTCGGCTTGATCATGGGATTGGGGATGTTGGTGGACAATGGGGTTGTGGTGGTAGAAAATGTCTATCGCTTGATGGAGCAGGAAGGCATGTCCAGGAAAGAAGCCGCCAAAAAGGGCATTGGAGAAATCGCCATTCCCATCATAATCTCCACGGCTACAACGGTGGCGGCATTTGTGCCTTTGGGTATGTGGCCGGGTATTATGGGGGAGTTTATGATCTATTTCCCCATTACCCTTTCCGTGGTATTGGGATCATCGCTTTTTGTGGCCATTTTTATGAATTCCATGTTGGTCTCCCAATTTATGGAAGTGGGCGATAAAGACCTCACCCGCAAGCAATTGATCCGCATAAGCCTCATTTTAGGCGGATTTGGTCTCTTTATCATGTTAGTTGGAGGCGCCATGAGAGGGCTGGGAACCTTGATGATCGTGGTGGCCATCCTGCGCCCGAGTCATCCCATTCGATGGTCAGCGCCTGGCGCCCCTTGAGCGCCGACCAGTAGCTGTCCGCGCGGCATTGCCGTGCTTGCGGA
>JBCCZF010000513.1:0-2870 GCA_039188035.1 Bacteroidota bacterium
TAAATCCCCTGGTGATTGTAGAGGGCACGGGAAACCTCCACTTTGAAGGGGTGATGCTGTTCTTTTTTATTTGGGCCTTATATTTATTATCCGTCAAAAAATGGGCTTGGGCCGCCGTTCCCTATGCCATGGCCATAATGGTAAAATTGGTCCCGCTCATGTTTCTTCCTCTTTTCCTCAAGTATCTGGGATTAAGGAAAAGTAGTATCTTCTATGCCCTGATCGGCCTAATATCCCTCGTGTTCCTGCTTCCCTTTTATGCTCCGGAATTTGCCGATAACTATACCAAGACGGTAGGTCTGTGGTTTTCCAATTTTGAGTTCAATGCGGGCCCTTATAACCTTATCAAAAAAATTGCCCTAATCTATGAGTACAAGCCCTGGGAACTTGTAAAGGATTATGGGAAAATCACCCCATATATCACTATCCTATTGGTTCTATTGCTAAGTGCTTTTAAGGTAAATAAAAGCCTGGACAGCGTAATTAGGGCCATGCTCTGGATTTTAACGGCCTATTACTTTATGAGTACCACGGTACATCCTTGGTACATCATTTTTCTATTGCCCTTAGGGCTTTTTTCCCAAATGCGCTTTCCCGTGGTATGGTCTGCCACAGTTGTTCTTAGTTATTATGCATATTCCCTGGCCGATTATACCGAGAATATGTGGTTGATCGCCATTGAATATCTTACGGTGGTTTCCTTTTTTTGCTATGAATTCATTAAGCGTAGGAAACAAAAACCGCTTTTCCGAAAAAACTAAGGGTCGCCTAGGGTCAATTCAATAGTTTTTGTACCTTTGGCCTTCCATGAAAGCACAAAATTACATTGTATCTTTTTCCGGAGCAGGGCTTAACGTACGCCCTAACTTTATACTTCGCCGCCCGTAAGGGTGCGCTTCTATTATGGAAATAGGTGAGTCCATTTCCGCAAATCCACAAAAACAACTTTCATACATTATTCCCAGACCTTCGGTTCTTTGTACGGCACCGGGACATTTTTGATATTCAAGGACATTTAAGGAAGTAATTGGCACCCCCAATGGGGTTGGCAACACAAAGCACAAAATGGAAACCACATTGAAAGACATAGATTATAGTATTGATAGAGCAAGGGCATACTGTTCCCAAATAGGTTTGGAAGTAGTGTTTACCAAAGAAATTCCGGATCAGGTTTTGCAGTGTATCTCCAAACGGACCGAATCGCTCCCCAAGATGTATTTTGCAAGCAGGGAAATGCTCAAGGAACGTCTTTTGAACGGGTGTTATTTGTTAAAAAAAGGAGATACCGTTCAGGGTCATATTTTCGCGCATAGGCATATGGTACACCAGCATCCTGTGTTCGAACGCTCTTCCTTATGGATACATCCGGACCATCGGGGCAATGATTTGGGACTGTTGTTAATGTTCCATCTTACCCAGCGCTATCAAAAGGATTTTTTGATATCCATTGCACAAGAATCCAAAGTGCATCTGAACAACGAGTTATTGGGGATGAAACATATTACCCTATCACAGATATCACCGGTACTTATCGAGACCTTGGAAGAAATTGGTAAGCTCAGGGACGAATACCGGTACAAATATTATGTGAACCCCTACTTTGAAGATAAAATAAAACAATTCAATAAGGTACTTGGTATGCACCAAAGACCACAATGATCATAAGCCGACAGAATCCCATAAAAAAAAGACATGAAAAAACTAGTACTCGCCTATAGCGGTGGGTTGGACACCAGCTACTGCGCCAAATACTTGTCCAAGGAAGAAGGTTTTGAAGTACATGCGGTAAGCGTGAACACCGGGGGCTTTTCCAAGGAGGAAATTGGGGAAATCGAAAAAAAGGCCCTAGAGCTGGGTGCCCGTTCGTATACCTCCATCGATGCCGTGCAGTCCTTCTATGAACAAGTGGTAAAGTACCTGGTCTTTGGCAACGTATTAAAGAACAACACCTACCCCTTATCCGTTAGTGCGGAACGGATCGTACAGGCTATGGAAATTGCCAAATACGCCAAGGGAATCGGGGCACAGTATATTGCCCATGGCAGTACGGGTGCGGGGAACGACCAGGTTCGGTTCGATATGATTTTCCAAATCATGGCCCCTGAAATCCAGGTTATTACGCCAATTCGGGACAAAAAATTGGCTCGGGAGGAAGAGATTGCCTACCTCAAGGAAAACGGGATAGCCTACGCTTGGGAGAAGGCCAAATATTCCATTAACCGGGGCCTTTGGGGCACTTCCGTCGGGGGTGACGAAACCTTGACCTCCGAAAAACCCCTGCCGGATTCCGCCTATCCCAGCCAACTGCGGGAAAAGGAACCCAGCGAGGTAAAACTTACCTTTGAAAAAGGGGAGCTGCAAGCCATTGACGGAATAACGGATAATCCCGTGGCCAATATTGAAAAATTGAATGCCATGGCTTCCAAATATGCCATAGGCCGGGACATCCATGTGGGGGATACCATTATTGGAATCAAAGGTCGCGTCGGGTTCGAGGCGGCAGCTTCGTTGATCATTATAAAAGCACACCATTTATTGGAAAAGCATACCCTTACCAAGTGGCAACAATTCCAAAAGGAACAATTGGGCAATTTCTATGGTATGCTGTTGCATGAAGGCAACTATTTGGATGCCGTAATGCGCAACATTGAAGCCTTTTTAACGGATACCCAAAAAACCGTATCCGGGGATGTATTCGTTGGGCTGTACCCTTTTCAGTTTAGGCTGCATGGCATTTCCTCCGAACACGATCTCATGAATGCCTCCTTTGGCAGTTATGGGGAAATGAACAAAGGGTGGTCCGCGGACGATGCCAAGGGTTTTATTAAAATATTGGCCAATTCAGGGAAAATATACAATCATGTAAACAA
>JBCCZF010000514.1:0-2858 GCA_039188035.1 Bacteroidota bacterium
ATTGCACCTAGATACCTATTCTACAAAGATACTACGGAAGCGAGTCAAATTAAAAGTGCACAAAAAGCCTATGGCCTGTAAGACTTTAAACGGGAACCCATAGATTTTCCCGGGAACAGGTTCCTTATTCGATGACGATACTTGCCGTAAATTCTTGGCTTACGGCAAAATAGCCCAGTGGAAAACGTTCCCGGGCATTTTCACTGTCAAAGGATTCGATGTCTTCCAAGGACGCCAGGTCGTCAAAATCGATTTCGTTGATATCCACCCCGGTCACATTGATAATATTTCCCCTGACCGTGGCAGAAGGGGTTTGGAAGGGGCCTTGGTCGCCCCCGCTCTGGACAATCAATTGGTTCATATAGTTGTAAAACCCAATGTTCACTCCAAGTAGGCTCACATCTATTTCCTGGCCGGCACTTACTTCCTCATCATAAAAATAGGAAAACTCAAAGCGCTGCCCGGAATAGAAAAGATCTTCGGATACGAGATACTCGTTAAAGTCAAAATCAAAAAGATAAAAGTCCTGCCTGTCCGGGTTGTCAAAAAAGGAGATAACGATTTCGGTCTCGTCCCCGCTAAACAAGGTCTGATCTCCCTGAACAAGACTTTCAATGGGCACGGCGGGAACGTAGGTGGTGGTAGCCGCATAGTCCTGCCCCTCATGACTGAGAAAAAGAACCAGTCGCCCGAAAGTAAAAAAAGAGGTTCTGCCCTGGGCCACGTATAGACCGGGGACATTCTCCACAAGCGGAATAAATTGCGGGTTCCCCATATCGTCCAGTTGATCTAGGTTTACGACCAAAACATTTTCCAGTTCGGCAGGGGGTATTTCCTCAAAAAAAGAGCTGGTGACCCCGGCCCTCAGACTTATGCGGGTAAAGGCGGCACTTGCATCTATTCTGAAGAAGGCATCCACAAAAAGGCGTTCATCCACGGGAGGGAGATCAACATCCACAACATCCTCACATCCCAGAAAAAAAGGAATCATCAACAAGAGAAATCCAAACGTTTTCATGGTTTAGAATTTAAAATTATAGGTCACCGCGGGAACAATTCCAAAAATGGAGGTTCGTACGGCTTCGTTGACACCGGTGTCTACATTGCGGTTGAAATTGATAGAGGCCGCATTTCGCCGGTTGTATACATTGTAGAGGCTAAATACCCATTCACCTTGAATCTTTCGGTTTTTGTTCTTCTCCGGAATTAGGGTGGCCGAGATATCCAACCGATGGTAGGCCGGTAGGCGCTCACTATTCCTAGGGCCAAAAAAGGGAACGGTTAGCCCCTGAAATTGGAATTGACCCACCGGATAATTTGTGGGTTGCCCTGTCTGGAAGACAAAATTGGAGTTAAAACTCCATTTTTCGTTGAGCCCGTAGTTGGCATATACGGAGATATCATGGGTTTTATCATACGGGGTATTGTACCATTCCCCATTGTTTATGCCCGTCTCCTCCGGAGTACGGCCTGGGGTGCGTTGTTCGGACTTGGATAGGGTATAGGCCAACCAACCTTGAAACCTGCCCTCATTTTTACGAAGTAGAAACTCCAGGCCGTAAGCCCGTGCCTCCCCATTGAGGATTACCTGTTCAATATGTTCATTGGCGATGAGGTTGGCCCCATCGATATAGTCAATTCTGTTTTGAATGTCCTTATAAAAGACCTCGGTCTCAAGGGAGAATCTCCCATCCTGTAGGTTTCTAAAATACCCAAAGGCAAATTGATCCAGCAGTTGCGGTTTTACAAAGGGTCCGCTGGGGGTCCAAACATCCAAAGGGGTAGGGGAGCTGGTATTGGACAGCAGGTGGAGGTATTGGGCCAAACGGGTATAGCTAGCTTTGATAGAACTGTGGTCGTTCAGGGAATAGGCCATCGAAAATCGGGGTTCCAGGTTATTAAAGGTGGCCAGGGAGGCACTGCGTCCCGGATCGATAACGTCAATGGGAATGGCCTCTTGATAGATTAAGGATACCGGATCGAACACTACGGGGTTGTTGTCCTGGTACACCAGAAGCTCATCCTGTCCCAAGCGCAGAAAATGGCTAAAACGCAAGCCATACCCCAAGCTTAATTTCTCTGTGATATCATGCTCTACACCAATATAGGCGGAGAACTCGTTGGCATACTTTTCCGTAAGCTGGTCTTCCACAATGCCCGAGGTATCATTGCTCGGTTCAATTTTCCCAGGGTTAAAGTCGTAATATACATTGTTAATACCGTAGTTGATTTGGAGCTTATCGCTCAGATAATGCTTCAAATCATACTTCAGGTTGAAATTCCGAATTCCAGAGTTCCAATTGAATCCCACAAAATCCAACTTTAACCCATAGTCATAGTCGGAATAGATCAAAGAGAGGTTGGAGAACAGCTTGTCGGAAAACAAATGGTTCCACCGTAAATTCCCGACCGAGTTCCCATAGGTGTTCACGAAACTATCGGCTACGCCAAAGACGTCCCTGCCAAAATACCCGGAAAGAAAAAGACTGTTTCGCGCATTCAATTTGTAATTGATTTTGGTGTTCAAATCAAAAAAATAGGCGGTATTATCGATATCAAAAAGGGGAAGAAACAAATGGGCATATGAAGCCCTACCCCCTATGAGGAAGGCCGCACGATCTTTTTTAAGGGGCCCTTCGACCAAAAGCCTACTGGCCACTGCCCCGATGCCGCCTTTTACCTTGAGTGTTTTGCTGTTCCCTTCTTTTTGAAAAATGTCGAGGACAGAAGAAACCCGTCCGCCGTACCTGGCAGGAATCCCCCCTTTGTATAATCGCAGGTCTTTTATGGCGTCCGGATTAAAAACGGAGAACAAACCAAAAAGATGCGAGGAATTGAAGATAATGGCTTCATCCAAT
>JBCCZF010000515.1:0-2851 GCA_039188035.1 Bacteroidota bacterium
GCTCAAAATATGCGGCATGAAATACAATCCCGAAGAAGTCGCGGCCCTAAAACCGGACTATCTGGGGTTTATTTTCTGGGAGAAATCCGCCCGCCACTTTGAGGGGGAAATGCCGGTGTTGCCCCCAAGCATCAAAAAGATAGGGGTATTCGTAGATGCCACCATCGCCGAAATCCAGGAAAAAGTAGAACGGTACGATTTACAGGGGGTTCAATTGCACGGTAGTGAAACCCCGGCTTTTTGCGGTGAACTTCGTGCAAAAAACGGTTCAAATAAGGCTTCTGATCCACCTAAAGATCAGCTGGATATCATAAAGGTATTCGCCATAAAAGATCATTTTGACTTCGCTGCGCTTGAGCCATACGAAGAGGTATGCGATTATTATCTTTTTGACACCAAAGGAAAATTACCGGGGGGAAACGGATACACCTTTAATTGGCATATATTGGAGGGTTATCCATCCAACAAGCCGTTTTTTTTAAGCGGGGGAATTGGCCTGGAGCAGGTAGCGGATATCCATGCATTTTGGAAAAGGCCGGAATCCAAACATTGCCATGCCCTGGACGTCAATAGCAGATTTGAAATTGAACCAGGATTAAAAAATACAGACCATCTTAAAAAATTCACAAAAGAACTATCCACATATTTAACAAGACCTATGAACTATCATGCGGACCAAAGGGGATATTACGGCGAATTCGGAGGGGCCTTTATCCCCGAAATGTTATATCCCAATACGGAGGAACTGCGGCAGAACTATCTGCATATTATGGAGGAACCCTCCTTTAAAGAAGAATTTCACCAGTTGCTCAAGGATTATGTGGGACGCCCTACCCCACTCTATTTTGCCCATCGCCTATCCGAAAAATACGGTACAAAAATCTATTTAAAACGGGAAGACCTATGCCATACGGGAGCGCACAAGGTAAACAATACCATAGGACAGATCCTAATGGCCAAAAAACTGGGCAAAAACCGAATCATTGCAGAGACCGGTGCGGGACAGCACGGAGTGGCCACGGCTACGGTATGTGCGCTCATGGGCATTGAATGCGTGGTGTATATGGGGGAAATTGATATTGCCCGCCAAGCACCTAACGTAGCCCGTATGAAAATGTTGGGTGCAGAGGTACGGCCCGCCCTTTCCGGGAGTCGTACCCTAAAGGACGCCACCAACGAGGCCATCCGGGACTGGATCAACAACCCGGTGGATACCCATTATATTATTGGTTCCGTGGTGGGGCCGCACCCCTACCCGGATATGGTGGCCCGTTTTCAATCTGTAATTTCCGAAGAGATAAAATGGCAGCTCCAAGAAAAGGAAGGCAGGGAAAACCCGGACTATGTCATGGCCTGTGTAGGCGGGGGAAGCAATGCGGCCGGAGCTTACTATCACTATTTAAATAAAGAAGAGGTAGACATCATTGCGGTTGAGGCGGCCGGTAAAGGGGTAGATTCTGGGGAAAGCGCAGCGACCTCGGCCTTGGGCAAGGTGGGCATCATTCACGGTAGCAAAACCTTATTGATGCAGACCTCCGATGGCCAGATTACGGAGCCGTATTCCATTTCCGCTGGACTGGATTATCCAGGTGTGGGGCCAATGCATTCGCATTTGTACAAATCAGGGCGCGCGGAGTTCATTTCCATTACGGACGATGAGGCCATGACCGCCGGGCTGCAACTTACGAAATTGGAAGGGATTATCCCGGCCATTGAGACCTCCCACGCTTTTGCCGTGTTTGAGCATAAAACCTTTAAAAAGGACGATATTGTGGTCGTAAACCTATCCGGGCGGGGAGATAAGGATTTGCAGAACTATATTGATTATTTTAGACTATGACCTTTCGTCATTTCCGCGTAGGCGGAAATCTACGCTCCCTTCCAAAAGTTATGAAGCAAAGGAGTATGCCATGTCCCATGAAGAACAATCGTACTACGTTTACATTCTCACAAACAAAAACCACACGGTGCTCTACGTAGGTTTTACAAATAATCTTAGGAGGCGCATTATGGAGCATTGTTCAAGAAATCATCCTGGTTTTACCAAAAAGTACAATGTGCACAAGCTTGTTTACTTTGAAAAGTCGCCCTATGTGAACAATGCTATCCAAAGGGAAAAACAGATAAAAAAATGGAACCGTAGATGGAAAGAAAACCTTATCCATGATATGAACCCGGATTGGGAAGACCTTTCATGGATGTTGGAAGGTTAAAAGTCAACGAATCCCATATTAAACATTTGTGAACAAGGAAGAGATTCCTGCTTTTATCGCAATGTCAGGGGAATCAAATACATAGTACGGAAAACGAACAAAAGGTTCCCGCCCTCGCGGGAACGTTCAAAAATAGATTTGTTGTGAACAAAATAAACCAAAAACTAAACGAAGATAAAAAGCTCCTCTCCATCTACTTTACCGCAGGGTATCCCCAGCTTGGGGATACCGTCCCGATTATCCAGGAACTGGAAAAAAATGGTGTGGATATGATCGAAATCGGCTTGCCCTTTAGCGATCCCTTGGCGGACGGCCCTACCATACAGGAGAGTTCCACGGCGGCCCTGCGCAACGGAATGACCACGGAACTGCTTTTTGAGCAGTTGCAGTATATCCGAAAAACGGTTTCCATACCCTTGATCATCATGGGGTATTTTAATCCGGTATTCCAGTACGGGGTCGAGGCGTTTTGTGAAAAATGTAATGCTATTGGGATAGACGGTCTTATCCTGCCCGACCTTCCGTTGGATGTCTATCAGGAGGAATACGAGGCCATTTTTAAAAAATACGGCTTGATCAATGTTTTTTTGATTACCCCACAAACGAGCGATGCCCGTATCCGCAAAATCGATGCGGCC
>JBCCZF010000516.1:0-2851 GCA_039188035.1 Bacteroidota bacterium
AAAAAATTGTGCATTGGAACCCGGATTGGGATGTTTAAACGGTGTTATAAAAATATTTTTTGATTGTACATGGCGTCTAGGACCATCTGTACACAGGTGGCGGCCTTGGCCCCGGTAATCACATTGGATAAGGGCTCCCGACTATTCAGGATATTGTCCTTAAAGTCCATCAGTGCTTGCTTGCTTGGATCTTCGTGTTCCACTTCTATAGGATAACCTTTTCCTTCGTCCCAACTCAAGGTCGCCCCCGCCACACCATCTACATCACCGGTTTTTTTGTTCTTTTTTCCTTCTGGATAAAACCAGGCTTTCACATAATCCAGGATTACTGTGCCCTGATCGCCATGTACCTTTATCTTATAATCGTCCATGGCATTGGACGTAAGGCAGGTAAATTTTGCTTTTACCCCACCGGGATAGCTGTAGATCAAATGGATATTATCAAAGGTCTCTCTACCATCTTTCCAATAATCGATGCCGCCTGCGCCCGTGACCTTGTTTGGGGTCTCGTCCAAGATCCAATTGGCAAAATCAATTTGATGGGAGCTAAGTTCGGCGGCCAGGCCACCAGAAAATTCACGGTACATGCGCCAATTGATCAAACGCTCCAACTGGGGATCCGGAACGGGTCTTCGCCAATTCCCGTTTCTATTCCATTGGCATTCAAGGGCGGCAATTTTCCCGATTTCACCCGCCTTTATCATATCCACGATATAGGTATACAATCTGGAACTGTGGTACTGATGCCCCGTCTGGAATACTTTTTTACTGTTTTTGGCCTTGTCTACCAAATTTTGTATTCCCCCATACCCTTTGGCCATAGTCTTCTCACAATATACATGTTTGCCCGCATCCAGGGCATCCAGGGCTATTTGGGAATGGCTACTAAAGGGGGTAGCTATTAAAACCGCATCCATTTCCGGGTGCTCCAGCAATTTGCGGTAATCTTTATAGCCTTTGGCCCGGCCTGTTGTCTTGGACAGTCCTTTTTCCAACTGAAAAGGAAGGACATCGCAACAGGCTACTACTTCAAAATTGGGAATTTGACCTATAAGTGGAATAAGTCCGCTTCCCCTATTTCCCGTCCCAATGATTCCGATACGCACACGTTCATTGGGGCTTTTTTTATGCAACACCTGTCCCATGGTGGTCGCGGTGGTGGCTACCGCTGCCGAGGCCATTCCGCCTTTGATTATAAATTCCCTTCGTCTCATCTTTAAAAAGGTTTCGCTTCTGTAGTTGTCCTAATGATGGACTGTTGCGGTTCTAAATTCGATTTTCGGACCCAACAACATCCCCATTTTGTAAATCCCCAGAATCGGGAATGGCCAACTTCCGCTAAAATTACAAATAAAAAGCGACCCGTTTGCGGGTCGCTTCTATAGTGAACGAGGATTAGGTATAGGGTTTGCCTAATGGGCCTCCTCTTTAAGGTATTCCTTAAAATTTGTTTTAAACCGATTCAATCTGGGAATAGAGACATTCCTTATATAAGAGTTATTGGGATTGCGCCGTTCGTAATCCTGGTGGTAGTCCTCGGCCCTCCAAAATTTGTCGAACGGGGTAACCTCTGTAGTAATGGGGGCGCCTTCATACACATTTTGCTCCTTTAGGGCCGCGATATAGCTTTCAATAATCTTTCTTTCCCCAGGGTTCTTGTAAAAGGCCACGGAACGGTATTGGGTGCCCCTATCCGGTCCTTGGCGGTTTAGGGTGGTAGGATCATGGGAGCCAAAAAATACCTGTACCAGTTCCACAAAGGATATGACATTGGGATCGTAGTAGACCTCAACGGCCTCCGCATGGGATGTCCTTCCATAGCCTACCTGCTCATAGGTGGGATTTTCCTCGGTACCGCCCGAATAACCGGAGATTACTTCCTTTACCCCTTTTACGCTTTCAAAAATAGCTTCCACGCACCAGAAACAACCACTTGCAAAATAGGCCGTCTCATAATCGGTCAAATCCTGGGAGGTGGGTTTGTCGTTTTCCACTTTAACTTCAGGCTCCATTTTTCCTAGGGCTACTTTTTTGTTTTCATTGGCCTTGGATTGGCAACTTGCCATAACTAGGAGGGCAAGAATCAACGCTGGCAATTTAACGATGTTCATTTTTATGGGTTTTTACCATTGGTAGAACAAGGTAGTATCTCCTTACCGCATTTTTGGTTAAAAAGTGTTAAGCTTTTAAGTGGATTCGGATTCCGGGGGAATTCCAAATACAAAAACAATACCTCATACTACCTCAAAAAAATGACTGTATTCCCAAAAAGAGGGTTGCATGTGCCGATCTAAATTGGGTTAAAATGCACGTTGTCCCGATAAAACGATAGACGGCATCTTTCCGTTCGTCCCAATTGTATTACACTTTATCGGGATTGTGTTCAGATACCGAAAAATAAGGGGTTTTCAGCGATTCATAGTCCTAGGGGGTACCCGTTGAGCCGTTTTAATATTGTAAAAACGCAACAATGAAAACGCTACTCACTTTCGCCTTTATACTTTTCGTAGGAACTGCCGCCCATGCCATGCAAACAACTGCTGGGGTAGAAGTAAATACCCCTGAAGTGGAAATGGTAGTCTTGAAAATAGAAAAGGATGTGACCCCAGAAAAAAAGGAGGAAGTAGCCCGTTTGTATAAGCGTTCCAATACCAAGGTAAAGAAAGCTTTATCTTTTACTACAAAAAGAAACCGTGCCAAGTTGGCCTAATTGATTTTCCTTTCCTGAGCGTTATAGGAATACTAATTTGATTTATAAATACCCAACTGGGTATACGCTTGGGCCAATTCTTTCACTTTTTGCGGATGGCTTGATGCCAAATTGTTTAATTCCGTGGGATCTTCTCCCATA
>JBCCZF010000517.1:0-2847 GCA_039188035.1 Bacteroidota bacterium
CCTTGGACAATGCATTTTTATTTTCCGAGAAAAAAGGGATTTTGGAGCGTATTATCAGCAATTATAAAAACGGACATACCTGGGAAAAGACAGCACTGTTTAAATCGGCCATGGAGGATATGGCCTCAGAATCCACTATTTTGTTCTTATCAAAATTTACAGGTATGCAACAGGTTTTCACAGAACATCTTTCCCCTTCGCTTGTAAAATCCTTTCAGGGTTTCCCTGGTTCCAAGTCGCTCTATGGCGCCCAGGTCATAGCAGATCAAAACGTGTTTCACACCAATGCCCTGGTCAAAAAAATAGTCGATACAAAAAAACGGGGCGGGGTATCCCGGATTTTCTCCATGGATTTGGGTAGCGAGCTGGCCATACCGCCCAAATTTGTAACAGATCACAGGAATAAAACACAGGAAATAGTGGTGCAGGATGTGGACAACGTGCTCTACCTTATATCCAAAAAGGGTAAGATTATTTGGCAAAAAAAGCTGAACGGGCGTATTCAAGGGGCCATACAGCAGGTAGACCTATTTAAGAACGGTAGGCTACAAATGGCTTTTACCACGAACAACGAGTTCTTGGTTTTAGATAGGAACGGCAATAGGGTAAGCCCTTTTCCCATCGCCTTTAAGGGTCAAAATCTCAATCCATTGGCGGTCTTTGACTATGAGGGCAAGCGGAACTACAGGTTTGTGATTACACAAGGCGAAAGGGTATTTATGTACAACAACAAGGGAAAAATAGTAAACGGGTTCACCTATACCAAGGCGAAAAGCCCAATAGTAAAAGCACCCAAACATATTAGAATAGGGCCAAAGGATTACCTTCTATTTCAATTGGAAGACGGTAGTCTGGAAATCCTAAACCGTGTGGGCAAGACTCGAATTCCGGTAAAAAAGAAAATCGATTTTTCGGACAATGCCGTCTACGCCCATAAAAATCGATTTATTGTAACGGACAATAAGGGAACATTATACGAAATAGACCAAAAAGGAAAAGTGCTCCAAACCGATTTGCACCTTGATCAAGGCCATGGCATGGATGCCACCTCCAGGACGCTGGTGCTCATGGATAACAACCAACTTAGCATCAAAGGCAGAAAAGTGGAGCTGGAACTGGGGGTTTATCTTGTCCCAAAGATTTTTTATCTTAACAACAAAATCTATGTAAGTGTATCCGATATTCAAAACCAACGGATTCATTTGTTTGACAGCAATGCTAAACCCATTTCCGGTTTTCCGGTTACGGGGAGTTCTTTGGCGGACATGGCCGACCTGAAAAACAAGGATAGACCAGCACTCGTAGTGCAGGATTCCAAGAATTCTTTGGTGCTTTATGGCATGGATTAAAACCTAATATTCCCCCATTTATACAAGCCTCCGAACCAAGTATACATTTATATCCCCTGATCGGTTCGTAAGGATTATTTTTAGTAGGACGCGATCGGACTTGGCTATTCATCCATGGATGCAAGTTCGTTCTACCTGTTTTTAACAGCACATGAAAGAAAGAGCGTTCCTTGTTTCGAAGCGTGCTTTGCAGCAAGGGAAGCCTGTAGAAATTACACATTGCGATTTTTAAGCACTATTCCGATGAGGACACGAACATTACTAGCATTACCATTGACCCTTATGTTTTTCGGCGGATTGCAGGACGCCAATGCCCAATTTCTTAAAAAACTGGGCAAACGTGCGGAGGACGCCGCAAAGCGCACGGTGGAGAACCGGGTGGATAAGGAAACATCAAAAAAAACGGATCAGGTATTGGACAGTATTCTGGAACCGGGATCGAAACAACAAAGTCCACCACCTCCACAGGAAAACGGAGGCGATCCTCCCCCAACTACCCAGGATTCGGGAAATGGGGGCATCCCTACCACTGGCGAAAATTCCGGACCACCTTCCATCGAGGTCTATAGCAAGTTCGACTATGTACCTGGGGATAAATTGATGTTCTTTGACGACTTTGGCAACGACTTTATTGGGGATTTCCCATCGCGATGGAACACCAATGCCGGTGGGGAATTGGTGACCTTAGGCGATTCCCCCCAGAAATGGCTGGATCTCAAATCCGGATATGGTATTTATTATGTGCCGGATGTGCCCAAATTACCGGAAGATTACACCATTGAATTCGATATCGGAACGGTTGGTCTGGACAAGCAAACTTCGTCGACCGCGCAGCTAAAAATCCTGCTAAGCGATGACGACAAATTCAAGGATGGAGCCAACTTTGCCTTTGTGGAAATCCCCTTTTGCCAATATGCGGCCATTGGGGTCACTGTTGAAAATCGTATTAACAACAAACGGGAAATACGAAGTACGGTAAAAGCGGATTTACGGGATGAGGTACTGAATATGCCCCATATCTCCATTGCCGTGAACAAACAACGGTTACGACTTTGGATCAATGAGGTAAAATACATAGATGTTCCTCGGTTGATATCCACCGGAGCACCCTTGCATGCCGTAAAATTCCATATGAATAACCTTAAGGACGGTAAGGAACGCGTGTTTATATCCAACCTAAAAGTGGCCGAGGGCGGGGTAGATCTTCGCCGGCAATTGATTGCCCAAGGTAAAATATCTACCAATGCCATTTTGTTTGAATCGGGTTCGGCCAACCTAAAACCCCAGTCCATGGGGGTCATTCGGCAGATATCCCAGGTGCTACTTCAGGAACGCGACATGAATCTCCAGATTGTAGGGCATACCGATTCCGATGGCGATGATAATTCCAATAAGCAACTTTCCAAAAAAAGGGCGGACGCGGTTAAAAATGCCCTGGTTTCCGTTTACAATATTCCATCCAACCGCCTGACCACGGAAGGAAAGGGGGAATCCGAGC
>JBCCZF010000518.1:0-2845 GCA_039188035.1 Bacteroidota bacterium
CCATATGGTGCGCCAGGCGCTTGATCGCAAAAAAAGAAGGATCAGAGGTAGTCGAGGAAATAGTCGTAACCCCGGAAAACGCCTTGGAAAGCTACCTGAAAACCCCGGACGATTCCTATAATTGGGTGGTGAAGGATACCTTTGAAATGGGCAATGTCACAGGCTATGATCTTTTGCTGACCAGCCAGACCTGGCGCGAACATACGTGGAAACATCAACTGACCCTATTCGTTCCCGAAAAAATAGATTTTGACGGGGCCCTTCTTTACATTACTGGGGGACATTTGGAAGATGGCCTCCCTCGGTGGAAATCACCCGAAAAGGCCAAGGAAAACGGTCCAATGGCCCAGATAGCCCAAAAAAACAAAGGAATTGTAGCCATCATACGACAAGTACCCATGCAACCCTTGTACGATGGGAATCTTGTTGAAGACCAGTTAATTTCCTTTACGCTACACAACTACAAACAGGATAAGGATCTCACATGGCCCCTGTTGTTCCCCATGGTTAAAAGTGCCGTTCGCGGGATGGATGCCATACAAGAGTTTTCAAAGCAAGGCCTGAACAAGGATATAACGCGATTTACCTTGGCGGGAGCTTCCAAAAGAGGCTGGACCACGTGGCTCACCGGAGCTAGTGATACACGTGTTGAAGCCATTGGCCCCATGGTTATCGATGTGCTGAACATGCCCGTTAGCCTGGACTATCATCTTACGGCCTGGAAAGAGTACAGCATACAAATCAACGATTATATTAAATTGGAGATTCCACAGACCGTAAACACTCCGGACGGAAATGCCCTTACCCAAATGATCGACCCGTATTCGTATCGAGAAAAATTGACCATGCCCAAGCTTATCTTCATTGGCACCAATGACGAGTATTGGCCGGTAGATGCCATAAAAAATTACATACGTGATATCCCTGGGGAAAACTATATCCACTATACCCCAAATGCAGGCCATAACCTCAACGGCGGAGAAAAAGCCCTAAAGGCGTTAAGCGGGTTTTGGGGCCATACCTTGGCCAAAAAACCTTATGCCGATTTGGAATATGAATTAAATGCAGACCAAGATTCGGCAACGCTCTCAGTACTATCCGATTCCAAGAATCTCAAGAACGCTTACCTCTGGATGGCCGACTCGGATGATCGGGATTTTCGGGACGAAGAATGGACATCCACCAAAATAAATGCCTTTGAAGGGGAGAAGACCACGCAGCGGATAGCCTTTCCCAAGAAAGGCTATAAGGCTTTTTACATGGATTTGGAATATGCCGATGACAATGGAGGAACCTACACCAAAAGTACCCGAATGTATCTGACCGATGACGACGAAGTCCTTTAAAAGACTTGCATATTGGGGTATTGGCATAATTGGTCTTATGCTCTTGGCCCTTCTGGTCTTGCAATTGGCCGGGCGTACCAGTGAATCCCTGCCCGTAACCTCCTATTACGGTTATGATGTGGCACTACCGCTCATGGACTCCATTAAGACGATACAGGACAGCACCGATTTTAAACTACAATCCATCGCTTACAATAGCGTTCACGAGAAAAGGGTGACCGGGTTATTGAGCATGCCAAAAACTGGTCTTGCCCCCTACCCCGTTATCATACTAATGCACGGGCTGGGCGATCATAAAGCCGTGGATTATGTGACTTATGGTAACCAGTTCTTTCTGAAAAACGGATTTGCCGTACTGCGATTGGACATTAGCGATCACGGTGACCGTAAGGGCAGAACCTACGATTTTGATCTCACCGGGGACTATAAACATTGGACGCGCAATGTGATGTGTCAAACCGTTTTTGACCTGCGACGGGCAATAGACTTTATAGAGACGCAGAAAGCATTGGACGCCAACAGGATAGGCTATTATGGTATTAGTCTGGGCGGTATCATCGGTACAATCTTCTGTGGGGTCGAGGAAAGGGTAAAGGTACCTGTAATTGCTTTGGCCGGAGGCCAGTTGAACCTACTTTATGGGGAAAAGGCACTATCCACTGCGACCAAGGATTTTGTGGGCATAGTGGAGCCGCTCAATTTTGTAAAACAAATTGCGCCAAGGCCCTTTTTGATGCTCAATGCCAAAAATGACGAGGTTGTGCCTCCTGCCATGAGCAAATTGCTTTATGGGATGGCGGACAAGCCCAAAAATATTGTTTGGTACAATGCCAAGCATAGGGATGCCCCAATTGGGCGTATTTATGGCGATGGCCTAAACTGGTTTAAGAAATATTTATAAATCCAAAAGATGGAAAAATCACAAATAGGAAAATGGGTAATCGGGATTTGTCTCTCGCTTTGTATAGTTGGGTGTGGTGAAAAGAAAAAAACCAATTCGGAGACCGTGGACAATCTTGAACAACAGGAAGTGAGCAATGAAAAGTCCGCTAGCTGGGCGGAAAAATTGGGTTGGCCGGCCGGGAAAAAAGTCATCATGCTCCATGCGGATGATATAGGTATGTGCCCCGAGGCCAACCAGTCCGGCGAAACGCAACTGTTGGAAGGAGCAATCCAATCCGCAGCGGTAATGATTCCTTGTCCCAATGCCGAAGCGTTTATTGCATGGGCCGCGGACCATCCCCAAATGGATGTGGGTGTGCACCTTACCCTTACCAGTGAATGGAAAACGTATCGCTGGGGAACGGTAAGCCCGGAGGAGGAAGTTCCAGGGCTCTTGGATCCCGATAAAAAAATGTGGCGTTCCGTTGCCGAAGTGGTACAAAACGCTTCTGCCGAAGAAGTAGAAAAAGAAATACGGGCACAGATAGAACAATCCTTGGCATGGGGCTACCGGCCGGACCATATCGATTCGCATATGGGTACCCTCTTTGGACATC
>JBCCZF010000519.1:0-2829 GCA_039188035.1 Bacteroidota bacterium
CCCTTGCCCCATATGGTCATTGAGGTTTTGGATAAGTACATCGAATTTTTTGTTGAAGGAGGGCTGGGGTTTGGTATTAAACACCACGGTTTCCCATCCTTTTTCTGGAGAAACTGGGGGTTGGGACGAGCTTACCCAGCAAAAACGGCCCATTTGTTCCCTAAAAAGAGCTGCTGCGACAAAAAGCTCCTGGGGTTGGGCATGTTGTATTTCTGCGGACAATTGGGTAAAAGCATCTTTGGCCTTTCCAAAGAAATCGTCCAATCGGGCGAAAAGAAGATCCTCGTTTTTGGTGTATACCACCGTCTTTGATGAAATATACTGGAGAAAGCTTTCCCTTTTTTCCTGTACGGCGGTATTGGCCACATTCGGGATGATGCTTATTTTTTGGACTTGGTTGTTGGAGAGCTGTGTTTCCACATCAAATGTGCGGATGCTATCCACTTCATCGCCAAAAAACTCAATGCGATACGGTTGGTCATGTGAAAAGGAAAATACGTCTACAATACCACCGCGTACCGAAAACTCCCCAGGTTCGGTAACAAAATCCGTCCGCGCAAACTGGTATTCAAAAAGGACTTCGTTCAGGAAATCCAAGGAAATTGTGTCGTTGCGCTTAACGTGGAGCGTGTTCTTTTCCAGCTCCTTACGGGTAACCACTTTTTCAAAAAGCGCATCCGGATAGGTAACGATTACGGCCGGTTTTTTACGGGAATTAATACGGTTGAGTACCTCGGCCCTAAGCAGTACATTGGCGTTGTCCGTTTGTTCAATTTGGTAGGGTCTACGATAACTTCCAGGATAAAAAAGCACATCCTGCTCCCCGATGAGTTGCTCCAAGTCATTAAGCTGGTAGGCTGCCTCCTCCTTGTCCGAAAACACCAAAAGAAAGGGTTTTCCGGCACCCAAAAAGGCTTGTGAGAGCACAAAGGACAATGAGGATCCGGCGAGCCCCTTTAGGAATATGTTGTCTTGGGACGAGGCAATACGTTCCTGCAGTTTCCGCATTTGCGGAGACTGTGCGTAGGCATCGGAAATGGGGGTTTTGGTCAACCTAAAACTTTGTGCAAAGATAGTCTTATCCCATTCGAACCAAAATAGAAATCAAATTTTTATGATGCTGGAATCCGCTATGGCAAACACTTGGTCCTTTGGGCCGGGATCAATACAATGTGTCCCGGTAAAGGTGCCAAATGCGGGTAATACCATCTGGGAATCGCCCTTGTGGAAACAGGGCAGTCGCAAAGACTGCCTGCCGGGCCCACGTAAACGCACTGCCGGGTGTAGATGCCCTGAGAAGTTAAATACACCTTCTCGAATTTCCGGATGGTGGGTAAGCAGGAATCCATCCCATTGCAATTCCGAGACCACGGAGATGTCCAAGGCTTCATAGTTTAAGGGCGATATAATATCGTGGTTTCCCGAAACCAGGATAATGTCCTGGGAAATGCCCTGTACCCATTTCTGGAACAAAAGCCATTCCTGGTTCAAATGGGAATGAAAAAGATCTCCCAAAAAAACCAGGGTGTCGGGTTTAAAATATGCAATACACTGGCTTAAGCCTTCAAAGTTGTGTTGGATGGCTTCCCGGGGTACGGCGGATCCAAATTTTCTAAAATGGGAAATCTTTCCCAAATGCACGTCGCTGATAAGCAGGGCTTTCCTTTCCTCCCAAAGAAGCCCCCCGGAAGGATGTAGCACAAAGTGTTGTTCATTTATTTGGAGCTTCTGTGTTTCCATTTGATCAATAAAAGTAAAAATACGATTTGTTTTCCCACGGTCGTGTGGCTACTTTGTCCAACATCATTGTAAACCATAAAGTTATGTCTAAAATAGTCGTTGTTGGGAGTTCCAATACGGATATGGTGGTAAAGACGGAACGGTTCCCACAACCTGGGGAGACCCTTTTAGGAGGTGATTTTTATATGTTCCCGGGGGGCAAGGGGGCCAATCAGGCGGTGGCCGCCGCCCGGGCCGGTGGGCCGGTGGCCTTTGTGTGCTGTGTGGGAGGCGACCTTTTTGGTCAAAATGCCCTTAAAGGCTATGAAAAGGAGGGGTTGGATGTATCATCGGCCAAGGTGGTGGAAAATGCAACTTCGGGGGTGGCCTTGATTACGGTTAGCGAGCAGGGCGAGAACCAAATTGTGGTGGCCTCGGGAACCAATGCGCTATTATCGCCCCAACATTTGGAGGCCCTCGAAGAGATCTTTACCGTGGGCGATATTTTTTTGACACAATTGGAGACCCCGTTGGAAACCGTGGCCTTTTTGGCGGAAAAGTGTAGGCAATTGAACAAAAGATTGATTATTAATCCGGCCCCTGCCCAGAAGCTGGATGATGATGTATTGCAAGGTTTGTATTTGATTACGCCCAATGAAACGGAAACCCAGATCTTAACGGGTATTGCCATCGAGGACGAGGCCTCCATGGTGAAGGCGGCACAGGGCCTGCTCCAAAAAGGAATACAAAACGTTATTATGACCTTGGGTAGCCGGGGATCCTTTTATACGGACGGCACCATTAGTTTTAGCGTGTCTTCGCCAAAGGTAAAGGCCCAGGACACTACGGCCGCCGGCGATGTGTACAATGGGGTGCTAACCGTGTGTTTGGCGCAGGGCAAGGGATTTCGGGAGAGTATGTCCTATGCCAGTAAGGCCGCGGCCATTTCCGTGACCCGTATGGGTGCCCAGGATACCGCCCCGACCCAGGAAGAAATCAACCAATTCCAATAGAAGTGGTTTAAACTCTTTCCATTGAAATGAAAATCGATGTTTTTGTGCCCAGATGAAGGCTTTTTGCGCTTCATAGTAGGCTGCGGAGCAAAAAAAG
>JBCCZF010000520.1:0-2821 GCA_039188035.1 Bacteroidota bacterium
CCCCATTGTTGAAGCGGGAGGGGCCAGCATAAAGCTCATTGCCGGAAACTTTGGTGAAACCCGGGGGCCGCTTCCTGCGCCCGATTCTTGGGCCGCAGATCCTGAAAATGAGGTGGCCATTTGGAACATTAGAATACGCCCGGGAGCTTCCCTGGAACTCCCCATGGCCAACCCCTCCGTGAAAAGGTCGCTTTATTTTTACGAGGGATCGCAAATTGAAATCGACGGACAACATATCACCAGGAATTTTGGCTCCGTTCTGAACCCTTCGTTCAAGGCCCTTATAAAAAATGGTGACAAAGAGGCCCACCTCTTGCTATTACAGGGCAGGCCCTTGAACGAACCTGTAGCACGACAAGGGCCCTTTGTAATGAATAGCCAAGAGGAGATTCAAAGTGCCATTCGCGAATACCAACTTACCCAATTCGGTGGCTGGCCTTGGCGCTACCCGGACAATGTGCATGCTAGGGAAAAAGGACGATTTGCCCAATATCCGGATGGGACTCTGGAGCAAAAGGGATAAATCCGAAAGGGCTTGAGGTTTCGGGTAGATGCCCTAGTGGTTAAAGACTATCCGTGAAGAGGGCTCCTTGTGATCCTGAATCCTTAATCAACGCGTTTTGAAACCTTCAAACTGACACGGCTTCAAATCGGTATTCCAGATTTCACGTTTATGTTGAACCTGTACTTGAACTTCAGGAATGGGATATTGGAAAGGCCCTTACCCTTTTAAAAGGTCTTTTCTTAATCTAGCGTTTTATGGACCGCAGAATCCTAGACCCTCACAATGTGGGCCCCAATGGCCCTTAGGCGGATATCGATGTTTTCATAGCCCCGATCGATCTGCTCAATATTATGAATCGTGGAAGTCCCTTTCGCAGACAAGGCAGCGATTAAAAGGGATACACCTGCCCGAATATCGGGCGAGACCATGGTTGTGGCCTTTAAGGTGGACTTAAAATCGTGACCAATGACCGTGGCCCTGTGCGGATCGCAAAGGATGATCTTTGCTCCCATATCAATCAATTTATCCACAAAGAACAACCTACTTTCGAACATTTTTTGATGGATAAGGACTTCACCCTTAGCTTGGGTGGCGACCACTAGGATTATGCTCAACAGATCGGGGGTAAGTCCCGGCCATGGGGCATCGGCAATGGTCAATATGGAGCCATCGATAAAATTCTGTATCTGGTAACCGTCTATATGGGCCGGAATAAAAATATCATCTCCCCTGCGTTCCAACCGAATTCCCAGTTTACCAAAGACCGAGGGAATCAGGCCCAGGTTCTGCCAACTCACATTTTTTATGGTAAGTTCACTTCGGGTCATGGCCGCTAGACCTATCCAACTCCCGATCTCGATCATATCCGGAAGCATGGTATGCTCCGTTCCGCTAAGTTCCTTGACCCCGTGGATAACCAAAAGGTTGGAACCAATCCCGGATATCTTGGCCCCCATGCGGTTAAGCATATTGCATAACTGTTGCAGATAGGGTTCACAGGCGGCATTGTAAATGGTAGTCTCCCCTTCGGCCAGTACCGCCGCCATCACAATATTGGCGGTTCCCGTTACCGAAGCTTCGTCCAGAAGCATATAGGCCCCCTTGAGTTTCTTGGCTTCCACCCCATAAAAATGCTCCTCCCTGTTATACCGAAATTTAGCCCCCAGGTTAATAAAACCCTCAAAATGGGTATCCAATCTTCGTCGTCCTATTTTATCGCCTCCCGGTTTGGGAATATATCCTTTGCCAAAGCGTGCCAACAAAGGGCCCACCAACATGATGGAGCCTCTTAAACCCCGTCCGTCCCTCTTAAAATCGTCCGATTGCAAATACTCCAAGTTCACATCGTCCGCTTTAAAGGTATAGGAACCCTTACCGCGCTTTTGGATTTTTACGCCAAGATCTTCCAACAAGAGTATAAGCTTGTTTACGTCAACAATGTCCGGGATGTTATGGATAGTTACCTTTTCCGGGGTAAGTAGGACCGCGCAAAGAATTTGTAGGGCTTCGTTCTTGGCTCCTTGAGGGGTTATTTCACCAGAAAGATTCTGGCCACCCTCTATTTTAAATGTTCCCATTCAGGTTTTTGGGGCTATTGGTTATACTGTTCTTGAACGGACAAAACAACGAATTATTTCCCCGGCACTCCTTATTTAAACCGCGAAAAAGACGATGACTCTGTTTTTAGGCAGATCCAAAAAACATCCAAGATCCTAATAACGCTTTTTCCCGCGATTACTTCGTTGGTTCTTCTTGTTGGAACCGCCACGGGACGATTTGGAAAGTCGATTTTTCAGGAACATCCCACTTTCCGTCAAGTTTTCCCCATCCAGATTTATCTGCCCATCGCTAAGCTCATACAAGTGTTTAAAAATCACCTTATCGTCTACCGTATCCTTGTTCCAGTTGAGGTAGCACTTTTTCATGTGGTTGGCAATGGCGTACTCCAGACCATCCCGCATATCCCCTTTTTCCCATTGAACGGCAACATCGATCATACGTTTGATGTTATTTCCGTAAAAACGGTATTTGGGATGATTTTGGGGATACTCCAGCGGCTCTGGCCTTTTCTGTAACACCTCTTTGGAGGTAATGGGGAAGGGCGACTCAACATCCAACTTAAAATCGGACATGATGAATAATTGGTCCCAAAGTTTGTGCTGGAAATCGGGCACGTCCCGTAAATGGGGTTGTAAATTTCCCATAACGCTTATGATGGCCTTGGCCACCCGGTTGCGTTCGGCATCATCTGCTATGGACACCGCATGATCCACCATTTTTTGAAAATGACGGCCGTATTCCGGGATTATAAGTTTA
>JBCCZF010000521.1:0-2809 GCA_039188035.1 Bacteroidota bacterium
ATCCGGAGGATGATTTATATCGGGATTCCCCAAGGTAAACACCAAAAATCCGATAATGAAAAGACCCACCGCAAAGGGTGGAATAGCCTCTGTGAGCCAAAGCCCCACGGAGAAGAACAATAGAAATAGCACGTAGTACTGGGATTGGGAAAAGGAAGGATCTTGCAGGAGAAAGACACCAGTTAAGGCGGCCAGGATACACAACAAAAAATAAATAATATTTTGCTGGTTATCAACCTTACGCTGCATCTTCCGTATAAGGCGAATGGACGCCCTTCTTGAATCTGCCATACTGCCATCTTAAGGTTACAAAGATAACGTAGTCCTCGGAATTATACTATTGGCGAACCGGTACTTTGATGGCCTAAACGGTTTTTGCGGAAGTTTCTTTTTTAAAGGGTTTTCTTGTACAAATGCCCAGAATAGGGCTCGTTATTTGTCATTTCCACATAGTTAAGAAAGAAAGACGGGAAAAGAAGTGTCATCAAAAAACCCGGTGTACCACCGGGTTTTCCATAAACTATTTCTTTAGATATCTTTTCTAACCTTTAACGGCAAGCTTGCTTTGTTTAATATTGTTGAGTTTTAAATCTTGAAGCACGTTTACGGCTTCCTCCACGTACACATCCTTGGCAAGATTTTTATGCCAACGGTCTCTTTTTTCCCGAAGTACGGAATCTTGGGTGAACAATTCCCTTTCGTATTTTAGGGAACTGAAACCCAATTTGGAATCGTAATCGGACAGTGTTTTGAAATAATTGCTCTTCTCTTTGTCTTTTTGTTCCTCCTGTTTATAGACGTCATAGTTCAGGGATACCATAGTTTCGTCTTGCTCGGCCTTGAGCCATTGGGCATTTTCCTCGATCAACTTAATCTGGGCATTGGCCGCCATACGTTCGTTACTGTTGGCAATGGTCTGTTCATAATCGATATAACCATCCCATATTTCATAGTTCGCCGGTGATATTTTGTCCCATTTTAACGGATTGGACTGATCGCGTTCCCCCAAATCGATATAGCTATACTTGTCCGGGACAACCACATCGCTCTTAACGCCTTCCAGCTGTGTAGAACCCCCATTGATCCTGTAAAACTTTTGGGTGGTAAGTTTAATGGCCCCCAGATCGCCATGTTCGCTACTGCGCACAATGTTGTCCAACGGGATTACGTTCTGAACGGTACCCTTGCCAAAAGTTTGTTTGCTCCCAATAACCACGGCCCTTTTATAATCCTGCATAGCGGCCGCCAAAATTTCCGAGGCAGAGGCGGAAAGTTCGTTGACCAATACAACCAAGGGACCGTCCCATTGTATCCTTTCGTCCTTATCATCATACACCTCCTTGCCCTTGCCACTGGAACGCACCTGCACTATGGGGCCATCCTTAATGAAAAGTCCGGCCATTTCCACCACCGTCTTAAGGGATCCCCCTCCATTGTCCCTTAAATCCAGGATAAGGCCTTCTACTCCTTCTTCCTTAAGGCGTTCCACTTCCTTGGCAACATCGGTAGCGGCATTTCGTTCATTGTAATCGTCAAAATCCACATAAAACTTGGGCAGGTGGATAAGTCCGAATTTCTGATCTCCCTTTTTGATACTGGCCGATTTGGCATAGGACTCCTCCAATTCCACCACATCACGAGTCAGGGAAATCACCTCTAGGGATCCGTCTACCTTTCGTACGGTAAGGTCCACCACGGTTCCTTCCGGACCTTTGATCAACTTAATGGCATCGTCCAGGCGCATGCCTACAATATTGGTAGGCTCCTCGCCATCTTGCCCTACTTTAATGATTTCGTCCCCTACTTCCAACCGTTGGTCCCGCCAGACCGGGCCTCCGGAGATAATTTCCACGATACGGGCCCCTTCGGGTTTTTTTTGAAGTCGGGCCCCAATGCCTTCGAATTTTCCGGACATGCTCATATCAAATTTGTCCTTATCATCCGGGGCAAAGTAGTAGGTATGGGGGTCAAATTCGTCCACAATGGTGTTGATATAGTAGACAAACCAGTCCTCACGTTCCATACCGTCCACAAAATCAAAAAATTCGTCCAAGGTCTTTTGGGTCGATTCCCGTGCGGCCACCTCTACTTCTATGTCGGTCAAGGGTTGGTCCGCAGTGTTTGAGCTTCCAGCGAAAGTATTGTCCCGGGCAATGGTATTGTCCACCATAGCAATGTCTCCCCCCGAGGGAGCACCACTTTTCAGATTGGTATTAATATCCCGTTTCGCATCATAAGTGCCCAAGGTGGCATATTTCAATTGCTTCCTCCAACGTTCCTTCAATTCCGATTTGGAACTGGCAAAGGTCACGGCGTCATAATCGATGTTAATGGTCTCATCCTGCGTATAGTCAAAGGGCTCGGCAAGGACTTCCTTATAGAGGACCTTGGCATCCTGCATACGTTCCATTAAACGATTGTAAACCAAGTTAAAGAAGCTGATATCCGTATTCTTGATCTGGTCGTCGATCTGAAAGCGATATTTCTCAAATTCCATCAAATCCTTTTCCAAAAAGTAGCGTTTGGTGGGATCAAGGATATCAATAAAATCCTCAAAGACACTTACCGAAAAATCATCGTTTATGTCCTTGGGCTCATAATGCCCTTTTTCCAATACGTAGGTAATAAGATCCAACAACAATTTGTCTTTATCGTCATTTTCGAAGGATTTGTTGGTAAAACTACAGGAAGCTACTGCCACTAGGGTAAGCAGAGAGGCATATATTAGGTTCTTCTTCATACTTGCGTTTATTATTTAATAGGGCACCATGTAGGTAAATAGCCCTTCAGAATTCCCTAAGATACTGAA
>JBCCZF010000522.1:0-2798 GCA_039188035.1 Bacteroidota bacterium
CAGAATTAAAGGGTCAAGGAAGGTATTTGGGGACACATCTTTCCCTATTCCAAAGAAAACCCAATAAAAACTGGTCTTGGTATACAAGACCTATTACTGTTAATTTAGATTCTAAATCAAATATAGAGCAACCGAGTCTCTATATAAAGACACTTGATGATTTTTTTGGCTCTGCCTGGTGGGATAGGGAACCTGAACATAATATATATACATATCAACATTTTGGTAGACCCTTGGTTGAAACGGATTTAAAAGGCGATTTAAAAATCCTTTTATACAAATACAATATCCAGGATGCCCTATGGTTTGCCGAGAATATAAAAATCACAATTGGGAAGAACTGGAATTGGGATAATCAAAAGATAGGGGAAGGCGATTGGACAACTACTTCCTTTCTGTATCTTAAAGCTCCTTCAAAGGAATTAAATGTTGAAATAAAAAAGTGATTTTGGGAGCATCGAATAAAAACCTATGGCTAACAAAGTGTATTGTTCCTGCTGGCTATGTGCCAGCAAGCCATATAAACGAGACCGTTATTGTACATTTCTTTCTTTTTATGGACATTTCAAAACCCGGATATCCTTTTATAATCAAGGGCCGTTTTTAGGTAAACGCAAAACGGCTTCCTATTACATGGCCGCCAAGATTTCGGCAAGAATCGTTTCCGGTGTGTTCGCCGCGGAAACGGTAATGGCATCCTGCGGGGCTTCCAAGGTGTCAAATTGGGATTGAAGTAGGGATGCCGGCATAAAATGCCCTTGTCGTAGCTGTAATCTTTTCCAAAGCGTCTCAAAACTACCTTCCAGGTATATAAAGCGGATTTGATCCTCCATGCCCTTTGAAATCCTATCGCGGTATTTCTGCTTCAAGGCGGAGCAGGCCAGGACCGCACCCTGGGAACTGTACGTCACAAGGGCCGCGTTTAAGCTATCCAGCCATCCTTTTCGATCGGTATCGTTAAGTGGGCGTCCCGAACGCATTTTCCGTACATTCGCTTTGGGGTGATAATCATCCGCGTCCAGAAAAACAACTCCTAGTTTTTTGGCCAATAATTGCCCTACGGTACTTTTCCCGCTACCGGACACGCCCATAACAATAGAAATAGGTCTCACGATTCTTGATCTTGATTTAGCTTCTTCTGAAGAATACTTAAAACTTCCTCTTTGGGGGAATTGTAGTCAAACCAAACGGTATCCTGGTTTTTGGTAAACCAGGTATGCTGTCTTTTGGCAAATCGACGTGTATTTTTTTTAATCTCGGAGATGGCAAAATCCAAGGTCCACTCCCCATCAAAATGCCTAAACAGTTCCCGATAGCCTACCGTTTGAAGTGCATTCAGGTTTCTATGGCCGTAGAGTTCCCGGGCTTCTTCCAAAAGACCGTTCCCCATCATATGATCCACGCGATCTTCGATGCGTTTGTAGATGATGTTCCTATCTGCATGAAGTCCCAGGGACAAGACGGAAAAAGGTCTTTTGGCCTTCTTTTGATTGAGAAAGGTAGAATACGGTTTCTTGGCCCCAATACTTACCTCTAGGGCCCGGATAATCCGATGTGGATTTTTCATATCCACCCTTTCCGCATACTGGGGATCTTTTTGCGCCAGCAAGCCTTGCAGGCTTTCGATGCCTTCGGATTGTAACAGTCTTGTCAACGCTTCCCGGACGGACGGATCAATCTTTGGGAAACGATCTAGTCCTTTGGTCACTGCATCCACATAGAGGCCGCTTCCCCCGACCAGGACAAGGACATTGGTATCCCGAAACAATCGGGTCAGTACCGCCATGGCATCCCGTTCATAGTCCCCAACGGAATAGGTATTAAAAATAGAGGTATGTTGGACAAAATGATGGGGCACCTGATCCAATTCCCTTTGGGAGGGAACCGCTGTACCAACGCTCATTTCCTTAAAAAACTGTCTGGAGTCCGCGGAAAGAATTTCAGTATTGAAATGTTGTGCGAGGATTATGCCCCACGAGGTCTTCCCAATAGCAGTAGGCCCCGTTACCGTAATCAGATATTTGGAGCTCATTCCTCCTCGGTTAAAGGGTAGCCGCATACCCGACAAAAATGGGCATCGCTCCTAAGGACTTCGGCGCCGCAGTTTTGACAGCTCCTCCCATTGTCCACAACCTTGTCCTGTTTTTTCGCCGAAGCATATTCCGCGGAAACAATCCCAGTAGGTACGGCAATTATGCCATATCCAATAATCATGATTACGGTGGCAATAAACTGTCCAAAAGGGGTTTCTGGAGAAATGTCCCCATACCCCACGGTGGTAAGGGTAACCACGGTCCAATACACGCTGTGGGGAATGCTGTTGAATCCGTGTTTTGGGCCTTCTACCAAATACATTATGGTACCCAAAATAACAGAGATTACGACCACAAAAAAGACAAAGACAAAAATTTTAGTCCTGCTCGCCCGCAAAGCCCTAATAAGGTTATTGGATTCCCCGACAAAGCGTACCAGCTTTAAAATGCGAAACACCCGCAAGAGCCGAAGGGCCCTAAAAGCGGTTACATACTGGGACCCGGGAACAAAAAAAGACAAATACTTGGGAATGGTGGAAAGTAGGTCCACTATCCCAAAAAAACTAAAGATATACCGACTAGGTCTGCGGATGGCAATGATGCGCAAAATATATTCAATGGAAAACAAGACAGTCACGATCCACTCGGAAATATTGAGAAAGCGATGATACCGTACGTCGTATCTGGGAACACTTTCGAGCATTACCACAACAATACTGTATACAATAAGCACCAGAAGAATAATATCAAAGAGCTTTCCAGCCG
>JBCCZF010000523.1:0-2797 GCA_039188035.1 Bacteroidota bacterium
CAAAATACCAGGGTTGGTACAAAACTGTCCGGCCCCCAAATTGACCGAATTCGCAATGGTGGTAGCCAAGGTTTCATCATCGGATTTTAGCTTTTCCCCTAAAATGAAAATAGGATTGTTACTGCCCATCTCTGCATACACAGAAATGGGTTCAGGACGACGGTTCGCTAAATCGAACAAAGCTTTACCTCCCTTAAAAGAACCGGTAAACCCAACGGCTTTTACCAAAGGATGTTGAACCAACTGCTGCCCGGTCGCAACACCTCCATTTAGGGTCGCAAAAACACCTTGGTGCAAATTGCATTGAACAACTGCTGCGGAAATGGCCTTAGCGACCAGAGCATTGGTGCCCAAGTGCGAAGGATGTGCCTTCACGATTACGGGACAACCTGCGGCCAAGGCCGAGGCGGTATCCCCTCCCGCCGTAGAAAACGCCAAGGGGAAATTACTGGCGGTAAAAACGGCTACGGGCCCCAAGGCTACGGAAACCTTGCGAATGTCCACTCGGGGCATGGGCTGGCGGTCGGGAAGGGCTTCGTCAATGACCGCATGCACCCAACTGCCCTCCGCTACCAAATCGGCAAAAAGGCGAAGTTGATTGCAGGTCCGCCCCCTTTCGCCTTTGATTCTTCCTTCGGGCAATCCAGATTCCGCCATGGCACGATGCACCAAAGTGTCGCCCAAAGCTTCAATTTCATCAGCTATGGTTCGTAGAAAAACGGCCTTATCCTTTCCCGAAAGGTTTTTGTAGGTCTTCCAGGCTTCATGGGCCGCAGAAACGACGGCATCTATTTCTGCTTCGGTAGCTATTGGAAATTCTCCCGATAAGGTCTGCTGGGTAGCCGGATTCACGGATTGCAAGAGGGTGGTTCCCTGTTTATTTTTTAATTCGGACATGAAATGGTTTTTAGGTTAGGTGAACTAGGCAATGGCTATGCTCAGATAATCGGGCAATTGGGGGCGTGAGGCAATTCCTTTTTCCAGAATGGCAATAACACGTTCTCTTTCCGCTCCGGCAAGGACGTGACGGGGCGGGCGGACGTGTTCCGTTCCTATGCCGGTCATCACTTCGGCCAATTTGATATTTTGTACCAACTGCGGGCTGATATCCAGTTCTAAAATGGGCAAAAACCAGCGGTAAATGGCCAAAGCTTCGTTTACTCTTCCGGCTTGTACCAATCGGTATATTGCCACGGTTTCCGCAGGGAAGGCATCTACCAGGCCAGCGACCCAACCGTCCGCGCCCATGAGCAATTCTTCCATGGCCAAGGTATCTACCCCACAAAGGATTTTGAAACGGTCGCCAAATTGGTTTCTCATCCGGGTCACATTGGAAATATCCCGCGTACTCTCTTTAACGGCCTGAATGTTTTCCAAAGGGAGCAACTGTTCAAAGATATCGAGGGTGATCTCAATCTTATAATCCACGGGATTGTTGTACAATAGAATAGGTAGGGAAGTGCTGCCTGCAATCGCCTTAAAATAATTCGCCACCTCCTGATCGGTAGGTTTGTACATCATGGGCGGCAGTACCATGAGCCCGTGCACCCTAAGAGCCTCTGCTTTTTTTACCAAATCGATGGCGGTACGGGTAGCCCCTTCAGCAATGTTTAAAATAACATCAATTCGGTCCCCAAAGTTTTCCAAGCTGGCCTTTGCCAATATCAGGCGTTCTTCATGGGTAATCGTGCTGCTTTCCCCCAGCGAGCCACCAATAATGATCCCATCAATACCAGCGTCGACCTGAAATCCAATGTTTTTTAAAAAAGCGGGAAGGTCCAGCTCACCATCCGCCGTAAATTTTGTGGTTACTGCGGGATAAATCCCTGTCCAATGTACTTTTCGCATGAATTTATTTTTTGCAAATGTAAGAGGCTCAATGGGATGTATTTCTTCCTGAAACATGCCCAATGTTTTTTCAAGATAGGGCAGAACAAAAAGATAACAAAGATTAAAATGTAAATGGGTGATATGCGTGCTAAGCAATCCTAGACCATATCAGTATGATTATCATTTTTAACGAAAATTCCCGAACTTCACTACAAACGTAACAACCAAACGGCGGAACTTGAAGATCAGTTTAAACCTTGAACGGGATTTGAAAGAAGAATTTCGGAGCATCATTGATTCGGATGCCTTCCTTCCTGCATCGGGTTATGCGATGGACAAGATCAAGCGGGTACAATTTCCCGACCAAACCGTGCTATACTATTTTGCCCCTGTAGAACATAGAATTCCCATACACATGACAAGCACTAACGCAAAGGATAGTGAGTGGTACTTGATCCATATGAATATTGGGGGGGACATGCATTTAAAACAAATGGAAAGCCGACCGGCCGACCATCATCGGTTCGTTCCGTCAGGGGTTCTGCTCTATTGCCCGGGCATTGTGGTAAAAACCAATTTTCCCGAAGGGCACCGCTCCGAACTGGCCACCATTCGTGTTCCAAAACAATTTATTGACAGTTACTATGACCGTTCCTTTATCCAAGATGGACAATTACTCGTTTATGAAGATGCGGAGTATGGGATAGAAAAGAAAGTGCATGCTGCCATAAAGGCTATGGACAACAAGCTGAAATGCCATGCCATTGTGCTGGAAATCATCGAACATCTCTTCGATTCAATCAAACACAATGCCTCCCAATCCAAAGTACTCGCCCTGCACAATGATGACATTCAGAATCTTTTGACAGCCGATGAATATTTAAAAAATCCGCTTTCCAACACCATTCCTTCCATTGGGGATCTGGCCAATATTGCATAAATGAGCCCTTCAAAGTTTAAGGCATCC
>JBCCZF010000524.1:0-2796 GCA_039188035.1 Bacteroidota bacterium
GCTTCCTTGAACTATAGAGTACCTTCACAATGGTTGAAGAATACGGGTATCCAAGGGGCTAACCTGGGGATTACCGTAAACAATGTTTGGCTGATTTCCAGCAATCTAAATGGTATTGACCCAGACACTGTGTTTGATGCTGCCAGTAACGGTGTAGGTTTTGAAAATGGAGCCGCACCCACTGTTACAACAACATTTTTTAATGTGGCATTGAACTTTTGATAAATTGTTATGATTTTTTTATTTTATTATTTGTTGAATAAAATTGAATTACTATGAAAAAAGCGATTAAAAAAATGGCCCTTTTATTTGGGGTCGCAGGCCTAACTTTGGTCTCCTGTTCGGATTTTGAGGAAATCAATGTAAACCCCAACGCCGTTACGGAAGATTTGGTAAGGGGGGAATTCTTGCTCCTTAGCTCCATTAATGGAGTGCAGCAAAACCCCCATATTTCGGAACGTGTATTTGTATTGTATTGGAAGGCCGCCTCTCGGTTCGACCGTATCAATACCTTACCGATTGGAGGTGATAACTCCGGTTGGACCAATGATTATTACGGTGCGCTTTCGGGTTGGTTAAAGAATGCCAATTTGGCCATTCAGGTTGTTGAAAACCAGATTGAGAGTGGCGATTTGGAGCCTTACAGCCAAAATTTAATTGAAGTGGCTAGGATTTGGAGAGGGTACATTATATCGGAGTTTGCCGATAATTTTGGTCCAGGGCCAATCACAGGTTTCGATGGTGAAAACCCGGATTACGTAAGTGTTGAAGAGATGTACGATTATATTTTAAGTGAATTGGCCGATGCTTCAAGTTCACTTGACACTTCAATCGACGCCAGTGAGATATCGGATTGGGATCCTGCCTATGGGTATGATTTTGAAAAGTGGGTCAAATACGCCAATTCCTTGCGCATGCGTTTAGCGATGAGACTTTCTGAAGTAGCTCCGGCCAAGGCACAGCAAGAGTTTGAGGCTGCGGCCAGTGGAGGTAATTTCATTTCCAGTGCAGCGGATAATTTTGCGGTAAATGAAGCTGGGGGATGGAATGATTTAACAAGTGTAATGTCCCGTCAATGGAACAACCAGTACATGTCTCCCACCTACAGGTATTTGACCATGGGTCTTGGCGGGGTGGCCTCTGCCGATCAATTGGCTGCTGAATTGCATGGGTACATTAAGGGTGCCAATGATTTAGGGGTTCGTTTTGAAGACCACCTGGGAGTGAATGGCAGTGATCCAACCCAAGGTTTTTGGTTGGATGGGGTTCCCAATACCATAGACCCAAGGGCTTATGTCACTTTTGCGTTACCGGGGGATGAGGGCAACCCCGACTTTAATAGATACCCCACATGGGCACCACCTGTGGAAACTGAAATATCTTTTACCATCGGGGAACAAGACAGTGAGGAAAATGGAGAAGACGATGATATTGAAGCTGATGCCGCATTCTCCTTTAATGCATTCCCAATCGGTGATGGAGGTACGGTAACAGGTGGTATTGTCGCAAGAACTTCTGGCGTATCACCCCGATTGGTGGATCAGTACAGGAACGACCAAGGTACGCGTGTGATGTTCGGTTCTTGGGAAACCCATTTCCTATTGGCCGAAGCCCACGTACGGGGTTGGAATGTACCCCTGGACAGTAAAACAGCTTACGAGCAGGGAATTGCGGACAGCTTTGAGTATTTTGGTGTTTCCAATCACCTGTCTGCGTATTTGGCCTCAGAGGATTATAACGGTGCGGGCACTTCCGTACGCTGGGAGCACACAACAGAACCTCCTGCTTCTGTGGCCATGGATTTTGTGGATGGATATACAGGCTTAGCCGGCGTTCATACCTATGAATATCCTTCCAATACCATATATGAGGGAGGGGCCATCAAGAACGATTGGTTAAATAAAATTATGACCCAAAAGTTTATTGCCCAGACCCCATATTTGCCATTGGAAGTTTGGAGCGATCACAGAAGGTTGGGACTGCCTTTCTTTGAGAATCCGGCGGCAGAGAATCCGTTGCCAAACAACCCAGGTTTATCTTCTGGTCCTGTTAATGGTAATACTATTTCTATATTTCCACAGCGTTTAAGATACCCTCCAAGGGTGCTTAATGATACGCCTGCTACCTATGAGCAAGCGGTACAGTTGTTGGGTGGCGCTGATGAAATCTTTACCCCCCTTTGGTGGGCACAACAGGATTAAGTAGGGGCTGCCCCCGAATTGAAAATTGAGTTAGAGTTAGTTAGTTACGTTTCATTTCAAGCAGCTTGGCAAAAAGGGAGTTAACAACTCCCTTTTTTTGACTTTAGGGGTATATGGGATTGGAATTGCCAATTTCTGCGTCTAATTAAAACATAGGTCAAGTTCAACAACGTGATAAAAGAAATACATGAAAACCTATTTGTGCGGTTTTTGGATGGTATGCCTTTTGGGATGCAACCATCCCTTGGGGAAGTATACCGTCTTAGGCAAGGTGTCGGAAAAGGAAGGGACTTCTGACAAGCAATTCAGTTTGGTGCCGTCCACGGAATCCGAATTGGATTTTCGGAATGACGTGGAGGAAACCAAGGCCCTGAATTTTTTAAACTTTACCAACATATATAATGGCGGGGGCGTAGTGGCCGCCGACTTTGACAATGACAATCTTGTCGATATCTTTTTTGTGGCCAATCAAAATGCCAACAAATTATACCGGAACAAAGGTAATTTCCAGTTTGAGGACGTCACCCAAAGGGCTGGCGTCGCCGACCCGGAAGGTTGGTCCACCGGGGCTTCGGCGGTGGATGTCAATAATGAC
>JBCCZF010000525.1:0-2789 GCA_039188035.1 Bacteroidota bacterium
AATATTCCGGGTAATGGCTATGACGGCTTTGTAATAAACAAGTACAAGGATTTTGTAGCAGGGGATGTGGCCCAAATGTTTCTTAAGGGTCTGGAACTGCTAAAAATCGATAGGCTTTTTGCTATTATCGGTGGTTCCCTAGGCGGGGGTGTTGCATGGGAAATGGCCGCCTTGGATCCCGCCGTGACCCAGCACCTGATCCCGGTGGCCTCGGATTGGAAATCCACGGATTGGCTTATCGCGAATTGCCAGATCCAGGAGCAGTTTTTGGTCAATTCCAAGCAGCCCGTGCATGACGCTCGCATGCATGCCATGCTGTGTTATCGAACCCCGGAATCCTTTAAGGAGCGCTTTAAACGAAGTACCAATGAGGAATTACAGGTCTTTAACGTGGAAAGTTGGTTGATGCACCATGGTAAAAAGCTTCAGGAGCGTTTTCAGCTATCGGCCTATAAGCTAATGAACCAATTGCTCAAAACGATTGATATAACCCGCCACGGGGATCAGGCCTTTAATGCCTTGCAGCAAAGTGATACCAATATCCATATCATAGGAGTGGATTCCGATCTCTTCTTTACGGCCAAGGAGAATAAGGAAACCTTTAAGCGATTGGCACAGGCCAATAGCAACGTAACCTATGGAGAGGTGCGGTCGCTGCACGGTCACGATGCCTTTTTGATCGAGTTCGATCAAATGGAAAAACTGCTTGGTGGCATTTTTAACACCAACGGAAAATCGGGAAAGGTGAAAATCCTGAAGTTCGGGGGTAAATCCTTGAGCAATGGCGAAGGGCTGGGCCATGTTTTGAACATAATTACGGAAAAGGTAAAGGGCGGGGAAAATATTGCCGTGGTGCTTTCGGCCAGGGAAAAGGCCACGGACCAATTGGAAGCCTTATTGGAACGGGCGGCCCGGGGCGAAGACTTTTCGACCGATTTTGAACGGTTTGAAAAATACCAGCAACATACCATTTCCAACGTTGATCTTTCCCAGGAATTCAGGGAACTGGCCCAGCTTTTTGAAGGGGTTTCCCTTTTGGGCGATTACAGTGCCAAGATCAAGGATGAGGTTTTGGCGTACGGAGAATTGATTTCGGCCAAGTTAATTACCAAGTTGTTGATAGGAAACGGGATTCATGCCCAATTGCTGGACTCCCGGAGCCTTATCACAACGGATGATACCTTTGGGGATGCCAAACTTATGGAAGAAATTTCCAAGGAAAATGTACTGCGAAGCTTTAGGGAACTTAGAGCGGATGGCGTTCCCATAATTACCGGTTTTATTGCGGCTACTAAGGATGGGCAAACAACTACCTTGGGCAGAAACGGGAGCAATTACACGGCAGCCCTTCTCGCCAACTTCCTTAATGCGGAGGAACTGCAGAATTACACCCACGTGGACGGGATTTTCACCGCAAACCCGGATTGGGTCCCCGAGGCAAGGCGTATAGCACATCTTTCGTATTCCGAGGCCAATGAGTTGGCGCATTTTGGTGCCAATATCCTTCATGCCAAAACAATCATCCCGTTGATTGAGAAGAACATTCCCCTGCGGATATTGAATACCTATAAGCATGATAACGAGGGCACGCTCATAAGTGCCAAATCCAGTGAGGAGGGTATAAAATCCCTTTCGGTAATCGACGATGTCTCGTTGATCAACCTGGAGGGCCGTGGGTTATTGGGAAAAGTGGGCATAGATGCCCGAATATTCAAGGCCTTGGAGCGTCATAATATAAGTGTAAGTATTATTTCCCAGGGGTCGTCCGAGCGGGGGATAGGTCTGGTGGTAGACCAGAAAAAGGCACTGCGGGCCAAGCGGGCCTTGGACGAAGAGTTTAGTAGCGATTATCGCTCCAAGGATATCAATATGATTACCGTCCTGGAGGATGTAAGTGTGATCTCCATTGTGGGGCAGGATTTGAGTACCTTTCACAAGCCCTACAATGCACTGATAAAGAATCAGATAGTGCCGCTATTGTTCAACAACACGGTTTCTGGGAAGAACGTTAGCTTGGTAGTTCGGCGTGCGGATCTGAACAAGGCGTTGAACGTTATGCATGGCCAGGTCTTCGGCATCAGTAAAAAAGTGAATCTGGCCGTTTTTGGACATGGAAATGTGGGGGGAACCCTTATCGACCAGATTTTGAAGTCGGCCCGGAAAATAGAACAGCGTAAGGGCATTGACCTTAACATCTTTGCGGTGGCCAATTCAAGAAAACTCCTAATGCGGAAAGGGGGCATTCCCAAAAACTGGAAAAACGCCTTGGGGGACAAAGGGGCTTCCTATACGGTTTCGGACGTTTTTGAGTTTGCCAGGAAGAATCACTTGGAGAATTTGATTGCCGTGGACAACACGGCCAGTGCCGATTTTGTAGTACACTATTTTGATTTTGTAGAGAATGGTTTTGACTTGGTTTCCTCCAATAAAATTGCGAACACCTTGGGGTACGATTACTACCAATTACTTCGTGAGGAACTGGACAAACATCAAAAACAATACCTGTACGAGACCAATGTAGGAGCGGGGCTACCGCTTATAGACACGATAAAGCTATTGCATCTTTCCGGGGAGAACATCACCCGTATCAAAGGGGTTTTTTCCGGCTCGTTGAGTTTTATTTTCAATACCTTTTCCGAGATAGGGGCCCCGTTCTCCACGATCTTGAAGGATGCTATGCAAAAAGGATATACCGAACCCGATCCTAGGGAAGATCTTTCAGGTAACGATGTTGGCCGAAAACTGTTGATTTTGGCGCGGGAGTTGGATTTACACAATGAATTTTCGGA